>NZ_JAMYVK010000062.1:0-35232 GCF_040323975.1 Mesorhizobium sp. M0019
CCCCCCCCCCACCCAACACGCGATTTTGGGGCGCCCCGGGCCGCACCGCCCCCCGTTCACCAAAAAAAATCAATTAACATAAGCGTCGTAAAACAAAAAAACCCCCCCCCACTCTTCGGGGGCGCCGGGCTCCAACTGAACGTCACTATTTCGTCGGGCTTGGGCGGCTTACTCCTCCTTCACCGGCCCGAACCGGCGCACGATCATTTCGAAGACGATGTCCGAAATCCACATGGCCGAGACGCCGATTAGGAACGCCGCGGCCAGCGTCGTGGTGTCGTCGTCCGGAGAAGGAATGGGCAGGCCGGCGGCGCGGAAATAATGCACGACCGGCAGCGTCAGATAGGCCGCCGCCAGCGCGCCGCAGATCGGCGAGGCCACCATTTCGCGGACCTTGTAGCGATGGCGCGACAAGGCCCGCAAAATGCCGCCGGACAGGCCGGCGACCAACACCGGCGCCTTGATGCCCAGGACGTCGAGCAATTCGTGCATCATGGCGTCCACCCGCACCATCTGGCACCCTGCCCGTTGAAGGCGTTCATCTCGTCGAGCTCGGGCCGGGTCATGGCGGCGACCACGGCCGCCGATGGCCGGCGCGGCTGGTTGTGGTCGCACCAGACCTGGCGCGGATTGCCGGCCGGTGCGGTTGTCGTGCAGCCGGCGAGCACCAGGCAGAGGATCAGCGCTTTGCCCATTTCTCAGCCTCCGCTCGTGCTGCCGCATCGGTCATGCCGGCGGCCTTGCGCCCTTCGGCGGCGGCCTCGCGGTTCATTTCGAGGCGGTCCTCGGCGGCCGCGACTTTTGCCTCGGCCTGTTTGACCGCCTCCTTCTTCGCCCGGTTGATGCCGCCGGCAACGTAAAGGCCGATGCCGCCCGCCACGGCAGCGAATACCGTCATGACGACCTTGTTGCCGATGATGGCGCTGAGAATGCTGAGAAGCGCTGCCATCACAAATCCTCCGCGCGGCGGCGGCGCAGGAACTCGGTCAAAACGCCGTTGATCACAAGAAACCAGGGGAACCATTCCCCCGGGATAACCGGCGAAAGAACCTGCGGGTCGACATAGGTAACGATCGTCGCGATGACGCCGAGGGCCGCCTGAAGCCGCGCCCAGAATATTGTTTCGCTGTCGCAGAAAAAGCTGTTGATCCGGGTCCACATGTCATTTCCTTCCAAACAGTTTGAGGATGGTTGATAGTTTGAGGATGGCGGCGATCAGCGCTGCCCAGAAGCCGGGCCTGGCGACAGCCACAGAAGGCGCGGAGGGCACGGCGGTCGGTTGTGGAACGGCAATTGGCTTCGCGGGATCTGGCGGGGCTGCAGGGACGATCGCCGATGACGCCGGGCCGGCAGACGGCCACGGCGTATCCTTGATGCGCGACCATTTGCGATAGGCCTCGACAAGCCTGATATCGTAGGAGTTCTTGCGGTAGCCGGCGCCGTTGTAGCCCTTGGCAAAAGCAGCCCAGTCATGGTTACGCAGATTGTCGTCGAGCCGGTTCTCGACGATGAAGTCGATCGCCGCGCCGAGCTGCAGCGCCTCGTCCGCCATCATTGCCTCGGCCATCGCCTGCACGGTAAGGAAGCCTGCCGCCTTGAAATTCTCGCCGAGGACCTGACCCAGCCCCCATGAAGCGGATTTGAGCGCCGCGGTTTCGTCGATCGCACAAGCTGCCCTGAGCCGTGGGTAGCTATCCCTGGGATAGGGCTTCTCGCCCCACTTCGGATAAGCGAGGCCGGCGGCTACCGCTTGTGCCCGCTTGGCACCCGACAGGTTGCGGTAGAAGACGTGCGGTTCAAACAGGATGACCGGCCGGCCAACGGCGTCGAAGCCGTGCCCGCTGGTTTCAACATCGAGGAACGCGTGCATCTCGTCCTCGCCGACGCCGATCCGGGCACCGAGTTTCGGCAAGTCTATATCATCGAGGCGCCTGGCGGCGCCCCTGAACGTCATGTCCATGGGCAGTCCTTTCCGCCCTCGCGGGCAAGGTTTTGAGGTTGAAAAAGCAGATGCGTGGCGGCAAAGCAGAATTGGGCGGCAGCCCGTGCCGATGTTGCCGTGGCAAGGAAGGTTGATGTTTTCGACCTGCCGTGTGAAATGGGCGCGGGATGGTGCACATGTCTGATGATGAACAAACCGCTGCGGCGCGCTGGACGGTGAAGTCCGAGCTCCGCGCCGTCGCTCGCGACAAGCCGTTGCTGCTGGTGCTGGCGGCGATCCTCTGTCTCTATTGTGCGTTTATCGCCGGACCGATCGTCTATGCGGTGCTGGCCATCAACGGCATTGCGGATTTCTTCAAATGAAGCCGGTTCCGGCGATCTCGCTCCGGTCCCGGTTCCTGCGTCTACCGCGCCCGAAATTGCTCGACCTGGATGAAATTGCTTAGCCGGGATGAAACTGTTCCCGTCTATCGTTCGTACCTGTAGCGGGTACGGGAGGACACGTGACGATAAGAATCAGGCTTCCAGGCGGGACTTTGAAGATCAAGAAAAGGGACGAGCTGCGGCGCCGCGAGCAGAATCGCGAGGTGCCGGTTTGGCAGGTCGGCAATTACTTCGTCATCTGGTGGCCGAGCGGCGTGTCCGATCGCCCATCCTCGCCCAGAAAATCCTCGCCCAGGAAATAGCCCGCGCACCAGACGATACCGACTGAGCAATGACGCCTCCGTGCGGGATCGGGAACGGCCGCGCGCGCCCAAACCTCAAGACCGCTCGACTAGTCCCAGAAATAGTCAGCGGGCAGGCATTGACTCTTCCGCAGCGGAAGGTCTCTGATGCTGCATTGCACAATGGGGTGGCGGAATCGATGGCGGTGCGTATCAGGATGCCTGGCGGCACACTGAAGGTGAAGGTGTACCGCGAATTGCGCGACCGCGAACGCGCCCGCCGCATACCCGTCGTCAAGATCGGCCGGATCTATTTCACCTGGTGGTCGAACCGCCAGCGCCTGGTTGACGATCAGTCGCCAGGGTGACGCATGAATTTTTTCGGCTGCCATGCGCCTGGGAAAGCCCGCCCCGACCTCCGCCGGCCAGCTCGCAAAATAAGTTGATGACCCTGCTGTTGACTCTTCCGCAACGGAAGGTCTCTACTTACCGCATTGCACGAAAATTGCTGCGTTGCACAACGGGAGTTGGACCGATGGCAGTGCGTATCAGGTTGCCGGGCGGCACTCTGAAGATGAAGACCTATCGTGAGTTGCGGGCCAGGGAACGCGACCGCCGCGTGCCTGTGATAAAGATGGGCTCGCTGTATTTTGTCTGGTGGTCGAAATCCCAGGACCCGCACCAGAAGCCGCAGGACAGCAGACGGTAGCGGCTGCACCGGCGGTGGGTCTGCGTCGGCGATGAACCCTAGCCGAAACCTCTCCCCCAGGGTTTCTGATCGAGTTGGCGTGCCATGTTGGTGCAACCTCGAGCGGCTCCCGATTCTTCTGACGTCCTTCGGCGATTTTCACGGCGTCTAGACTGGCGGACGCGGTCGTTCGCAAGCTTGCAAACCGCCGCCGCTTGTCGCAATAGCTAGGCCGTAAAGAGACGCATGGATGATGGAGGCTGACCTGTCTATTGCGAACAGCCGATTTCGGTTGTCGGCTCAGTTAGCCGACGAGCCACCGATCCCACGTGCAATTATTGATTCGGACCTCGAAGACGCGGCGCGGGCATTCTTCGAAGGGGTATCTGAACACCAACATTGGAAGCATTTCTTCGAGCGATCGCAGCTTTTCGCTGAGAGGGTGCGAAAGTCGCGCTTCGGCCGCAACTGATATGCCATTCGTTCCACCATTCCTCTACCGCCTAGCCGGCATCAACTCCGGCCCCGCAACGAAGCTAAGTTTGCGGAGCGTCCGCAGTTTGCGGCGAGGCAAGCATGCGATCGGCGAAGAATGCATCATCAACAGCGTCTTTTCCTTCGATCGCGCCGATGCAAAGATCACCGTTGGAAAAAGATCCTATATCGGCAAGAGCCACCTCGTGGCGGCTGAGAAGATCGAAATCGGGGATGACGTGATCATTAGTTGGGGTACCACAGTCGTCGATCACAACTCACACGCGACGGGTTGGCAAGACCGCAAGGAAGATGTCGCCGACTGGCATCAGGGAAAAAAGGACTGGTCAAAGATCACCATTGCGCCAGTGAAGATTGAAGACAGTGTTTTTATCGGCTTCAACGTCATTATTCTCAAGGGCGTAACGATCGGCAAGGGATCGGTCGTTGGTGCGGGCTCTGTCGTCACGAAAGACGTGCCGCCCTTTAGTATGGTCGGCGGTAATCCTGCAAAGCAAATCGGCGGCGCTGCTGCTAGATCAGCGACTTGAGCACAGAGCTCCGGCCATGTAGGCCATGCTGCGCATCGCCGTCTTGGGTGCAAACCTTAGAAATTCGGTCCGCAGTCTGTGTTTTACCCATCCTTTTTTTTCGCCAGCCAGGTGCTGTTCATAAGCGAGGTCGTGCGCAAAAACCTTTAGCCGTTCGACCTTTAGCCCAGACGTTTTGAGAAGGTTTTCAAACGTTTGGGTCGTGTAGAAGTTGATATGCCCATACGGCCCTGACATCCGAATGGCCTTGCTGAGATCTCGCGTATGCTCCAAAGGCACTTCAATATAGAGCTTCTCGCAGACCCGAGCCGCCTCCCTCAGAAACATCCGTTCGTGCTCGACGTGTTCGACGACGTGAATGGCAAGCCCAAGATCGAACGACTTGTCGGGATGAGGGATGTGATAGCCGTCGAATACGTCGATGCTGTCCAGTTTGGCGATTTTTCTTGCCTTGATGGCCTCGACGCCGCTCTTCGAAATCTCGACGGCGCCAAGCTTCTTACCGAGCCCCTTCCTGTTCAGCTTATCCAGCACCGCACCTTCGCCCGCGCCGATGTCAAGAATCCTGTCGAAGAATTGGCCTTGAATGACCGCTTCGATGTGCCCGACCGACTGGTTTGAAGCTATGTCCCGTTTTGCGGCTACTTTTCCATCGGCGTAATAGTCGTCATAGATGTCGATGATGCTGCCGGCATGCGCCATGGGACAATCCTCCAAGGATAGCCCCCGCCGCCCTCATCCTGCCATTGCCTGCGAATGGCGTCCAGCGTCGACTACGGCGCCGCCTACCCAGACCTCAACGAGACCCTCAATGTCGCCGTCAGGAACCGGGATTTCGCGGCTGTGTGCCGGATCCTTCGGCTTTGCGACCATGATCATTGCGCCCACCACCAGCCATTCCTCGCCCTCCTCGAGCTCGGTGATGATTTCGCCCTTATGCTGAATAGCGAATGCCATTGCTTATCCCCTTTCCGCGACTTGTTCGATGAAGCGCAGCGCATTGCCGTCATGGCCGGCATCGTTGAAATGCAAGCCCTCTTGATAGTTTCCCGAATTGATGTAGTCGAAGCCGTCGATCGGGATGGTCAGCACATTGCGCGATCGATAGGTCTGACGGATTGCGCCAAGGGCGGCATCATAGGTCCGACCGCCCGTGTAGCTTGCATCCCATGCGGCTGACGGCCGCGTCGGCGGCATCACAAGGATACGCGGTGCAGCGGCCGCTTCCAACGTGTTGATGATTGTTGCGATGTTTGCCGATATCGTGGCCGGCGGCGTGCCAAAGCTGTCATTGATGCCGAGCGCCAGGATGGGCACGATCTTGCCGCCGGCGTAGCCGCATTGAGCGGCGGCCGATGTAAGACGCGCGGTGTTGAATGACGAGAAGGCATAGCTGCCGTGTGCCGCGCGCAAGGTGCGCAGGCGCGGACGCGAGCCGGCCGCCTTGACGCCAAGCCTGATGAGCCCGGTAATCTCGACAGGACCGCCGACAGCCGTAAGAGTGTAATTGCCGCTTGCCGCCTGCCCGGTGAGCGAAGGCCCTGAATACTGATCAAGCGCCAGGGCGCCGGCGCAGTTGACGGTTTTGTACGCCGCGCCGCCGTTGAAGACAAAGGCAAGCGATCCCTGAGCGGCGTCCTGAGTGTAGTGGACGTCGACCTGTTCATAGGTGCCGGTAAACGCCAAGGACGCGCCGGCGGCGAGGATGATGCTCTCGCCGATCGGCCCGCGCGACCCTGTCAACACGCTCCCGGCGACGGTGACGCCATAGAAAGTCGGAAGATAGGTAGAGCTTGGCCGCAAAGCAGTCATGCCCGGTTCATCGTCGGCAATGCCGATATTGGCAAAACGCGTAACCAGGTTGAACCAGTGTTTCGGCCCGTCGCTGGCAAGCGCCCAATGGCCGATGCTATCGGCGATCAGGCAGAGCACATCGTTGTTGGCGATGTGTTCGGCCATCGTCGCGCGAAAGCCGTCATAGAGATTTTGCAGCGACGGCCGGCGCGGAATGAAGAAGCGCTTACTGTTGACGGCCGGCTTGCCAGGTCCCCAAAAACCGTCGCCAGATGCGGGAATGGCCGTCAAGGCGAAATTTCCAGGCGGCACATAGGGATTGGGATGAGCGCTCGCCGCGGACGCAAACAGCGCGGTCGCATCGACGACGCCGTTCGGATCGGCGTCAGCCAGCAGGTTCATGCCGGTATTGCTGGCGCCGCCGGTCAAGGCCCGGTCGGCATCGGCGAGCAGACCGGTCTTGATCGTAAAGCGGACCTCGTACCGATGCTGGGCGGACGATGCTACGGTCGCGCCATTCGACAGCGCGCCTGATTTGATCCATGCCGGGATGCCTTGCGGGTTGACGTTGTTTTGAAATTTGTAGGCGCCACCGCTGATCGCCGGATATTTGCCGGCTGGGATTGGGATACCCAGCGGGATATGAGCGACCCCGTTGACCAGCGTCACCGCATATGTGCTTAGGACATTGACCACCAACCCGCCGAGATAGTCCACTACATGAATGAGCGCAGCGCCGGCGCCAGCGCCAGCGCCAGCGCCAACGTCGACCGCTGTAATATGGCCGTCGGCCGGCGCTGGCGTCTGCATGATGACGCTGTAGCTGCCCGGAACGTCCGACCCCGTGTTGACCAGCGTCGGCCAGCCGATTTCCTGGCTAACGCCGACAGCGGAAACGAGACCGTTTGCTGTGGTATAGGCAGCACGCGCCTTGACGGCGACTTCGCCGGTGAAGGTCGCCTTCCACTGCGGACCATTTACAGCGCCTATAGTCTTGGCAGTGTGCGAGGCCGGAACCGCCGCCGTGAACCACTCGACTTCGCCGTTCGGAATTGCCCCGGCAGTGTAGTACCAGCTACCAGCGCCAGTGCGCTGGAGGCCCATGACGCTGCCGGCAGGCTTCAGGATCGAAAGCCCTGAAACAACAGACGACGGGCCGGCTGGAACGGACATTGTCTGGTCGGAAACCAGGCTAAGCGTCCCGTCGCCCTCGACGTGGGCAATAACGATGTGGGCTGTCCCCGGCACGATGCCAAATCCAAGCTCCAAGGTCGACAGATATTCATCGACCGTCGACAGCGATCCAGGCCAAAAATAGACGCTGTCGTTCGTAATCACCGTGCCGCCGACGGAACCCGTGATCGGAACGGGTCCGACGATCCTTGAGCTGATCAGGGCAATTTCCGCCGGTGACGCCCTGACGCCCGTGTCGGCCGCCACAGGCCCTGCCCCGACATTGAACAACCCCAAAGAACCTGTCGAAACTTCGGTCCAGAAATACTCGCCGACATCGACATTCCTGCCCAGCACCGCCGCGGCGGCGGCGCCGGCGAGCCCTGCCGAGGCTGCAAAGCTGAACGTCGGCGCCACCGTGTAGGAGCCCGGCGCCGTGATCAGTATCTGCGTCAGCGCCCCGCCCGCCACTACGAAGCGGCCGGCGGCGCCCGAACCGGTCCCGCCGGTAAACGCCAGGTCGAACGTGCCATTGGCGCCGCCCGAGCCTGCCGTGATCGCACCGTTGCCGACGACGCCGAAGCCGATTGCCGCGGCCGTCGTCGGGAAAATGCCCTTGCCGTAGAGCGAAGCGTCGCGTGCGGCCTGAGCGCTGATGACGGCCGCCGCGGCCGCGACGGCATCGGAATTGGTGGCAGCCCGGTCGGCAGTGGTTTGGCCGGCATTCGCGGCGGAAGCGGCGGCACTGGCGGATGCCTGGCCGGCGCTGGCTTCGGCAGCATCCTTCAGCGCCCGGGTTTCATCGCGCAGCGCTTCGACCTCTTCGACCACGTCGGTGACATCGGGCGGAACGGATGCGGCGACGGTGATGGCATCGGTGCCGACGGCCGGCTCGTCGGCCGTGAACTCGAACACGCGGCCGGGATTGACCGATCCGATCTGGGTATGGACCGTCGTGCCCCTCTGCAGGGTGCGCGTGGTGCGGGCATCGGCGGCGCGGAACCATTCGCCTGCGCTCGCCGTGTAGATGCCGTTCTGCGTCGGGTCGGCCTGGTCCTTGACCAGCACGCGGTCGCCGATTTCGGCCGGCACGCCGTCGATGGCCTGCAGGCCGTGCAGGAGGATGTCGGCCGTGGTTGCGAGGCGCACGGGTTCGCGTTCTCCGGTCAGGAGGCGAACGGCGGCAGTTGCAGGTCGGGACATGAGGGCTTGCTCCATAAAAAAAGCCCCGCATAAGCGAGGCTGGAAGGGGTTCGGTGCTGGTGTGGGAAAGCTAAGCTACGCGGCCGGACACCGCGCTATCCGGCGCAGCCGGTGTATTCACGGACGATTTTGCGGACAACGAGCAACGCGGTCCAGGGCTACAGCAATCCGCCAATGAGCCTTCTTGTCCCACCCATTGCCGCCAGCCCACAGGCCATGCCGGCGCAGTCGGCGACCCAGTCGAGGATATCCATATCGCGCGCGATCAGCTGGGCCCCCTGAAGCAGCTCGATCGCCGCGCCGGTAAGAGCGAGGAGCACGACCAGCCTCGTCTTGTGTTCCGGCCAGCCGAGGCTTCCGAGTGCCGCCAGCACCGCGAACGCCGCGGCATGGTTGAGCTTGTCATGGTGGAAGGTGAAGCCCATGTCCAACTCCTGCAGGAAGCGCACCGGCGAAAGCGCGAGCAGGAGAACGCCGGCCAAGGTGAGCAGAAAAACAATCCTTGCCATGGTCGGAAAAGTGTCTGTGCGCAACAGGTCAATCCTTCATCTGAAACAGGAGCCGAACCCAAGCACTACCGACTGAGACCGCTCTGCGATTAGCAGGCCATAAGCCAGCATCGTGACCACAATCAGACCGCTGTCCCGATGACGGCACGCTCTACCCGGACCGTCCGGCCACAAAACGGATACCGCATCACAGACTGCGGGGGTTGCATCCCTTCAGACCAGAGGCGAATACCGCCTCTAGCCAAGCTTCGAACGGGAGTCCCCAATGGCAGATCAGCGGAAACCCTGTTTTAGAGAAGGTCTCGGATATTGACAGGTGTTCCCGGCGGCAGGTCTTTCACCTTCGCGATAAGTTGGCCCATTATGTGCCAATAGACTTCCAGGTCCGACAGCTCCTGGTTTTTGATTTCGTCCTTGCCATCGAGAAACAATGGTATCTTTGTAGCCGATGCATTGGTTGTAAGCCGGTTCGGCGCCACCGGCCTCGCGCCAATCCGCGTAAAGGTTGGCGGCCAACGCCGCGTCTTCATCCTCTATGACATCGACCTCGTGGAAGGTGCGGATGTTGGCCGGCACCTGGAGCGCCTCCCCCGTGCCCGGCTCGAACATCACGACACCAAGTTCCCCTTGTTCCAGGCTTTGGCTATCGACTGCAAGCGCCGTCCCCAGCCAATCATAACCAAAGCAGGTGATCCGGCCGGTGAATTCCGGAAAACCCAGGCAGACACGTGCGTTCCAACGTGCCACGTCCTGCGCCCGGATTATCCTGTACAAACCGTGCTTGAACGAAGCGCCGCCGAACTGGCCAGCAACTCGCTCAATCCAGGCACTTTCGTATCCAGGGAGAAATTGCCGGTGTCCGCCGGCATCCTACTATCCACCGGGAAGTTTTGGCGAAATTTCTCGAACATTGCGATCTCCAATCTACCAGCCGATCAATCTGACGGTGCCTAACCTACTCTTGCCGAACGTCGAACGGCTTGATGGTAGCGGAAGGGAGACCTCGTTCATCAAACACATCGAAGACTCGCTCCGATAAGACGAGGTTAAGGTTCTTGGCTATGCCGAAGTCATCGTGACCCGCTTTCCCGCTCACCTTCAGCCACACGAAAGATGGAAGCTCTACCTCGGGCTGAAGTTCGCGGAAATCTTCGGACTTTATGACTTCAACAGGGGCGAATGTCGCTCCGGTGAAGCCGATTTCTGACAATGCGTGCGCGGCCTCTTCCGTCACGAGAAAACATGGAAAGCTTGTTATAAGAACATCACCGATCCATCCCTCCATCTGGTACACGAGCTTGCTTACGATAGGAGGGTGGACACTGGTATCCATGACAGTGCCGTCACCCAATCCTCCGGCCACATCGGGCAGAATGTCAAAGTATCTCATCATTCACCTATTGGTGGGATCGAACAAATGTCCGTACTTCTTGTCGATTTCGGTAACATAGTCAAGGACCTTCTGACGGGTGGCATGAGGGTTTTTCTTATAGAAATATTCCCACTCGCTCCGAATTACCTTCAGGTGCAAAATTATGTCGAACTCGTTCCGGGTTCCACGAAGATTCTCGATTGAATGCAACTCTTTCTCTGTAAAAAGCCCGGGATACCTTTTAAAAACTCCCTGCTCGACGCCATGATGCACTCTATAGTCGCTTTTGTTGAGACTAGGATTCGCATCGAAAAAGACTTTTCGATAGTCGTTGGATGGAGCCCACCCAACCTTCGCCCCGGCATGTTTAACTTTGGACGTATTCCTAGCAAGCATCGCAGCTAATAGCGCGGTTTCAACTGCACTGTCGGATATTTCGCCGGGTGGTGTCTTCCGGCGTGGCATTGGTGGCGAGACCGAGCGCGCAAGCGCTTGCTGGTGCCTAAGGGTTTCGGCATCGACCCCACGAACAAGTGCCTCGCCGCCTTCGACTAGGTCAGTCGGCCGCCTCGAAAATATTGAGAGTTTCTCTACCCAGGGCTTGGCAATCTTCGCCGCGGCGCGTTCCAGGGCCACGGCCGCCAACCTATCGCCAGGAATTGCGCCCGCGGCATTGAGCAGTGTTTCTTCGTAGTTGCCTTCCAGCGCTGCATTTCCAGCCTTCTCCAGTGCAAATGACGTCCCCAACGGCGTGAAGTCGGCCACCGAGATGCTGTCTTCGCCAAGCCCATTGGAGCCCACGAGTTTTTGTGCGAGACGACGCCACAGGCTCCCCCGCTCACTGTCGCCGGCTATCAATCTCCCGAGCCACTCTTGATTCGTCGGTAAGTAGTTGGTGAGTTCCGCGTTTGATACCGATCGTCCTGGCTCGACAGTGTTGGCTAAATCGAGCAGCATCATCGGGTCGACTACAGCTGCCCGGACCGACCTATCCGCGATGCTGTTATCTGTTTGGGACGCGCTGGTCTGAAACAGGTGGCTGAGCACCGCTTCGCGCGCGGCTTGATTCGGTAGCGCGGCGAACACATTGCGCAGCTCTGCGGTCTGGTCTTGCGGCTGGGCCTTGAGTCTGCCGACAATGTCCTCAGCGACAGAGTTGGGTAGCGGCTGGGCGGTCTCAAAACCCAACTGTTGCTGGGCGGCGATGGAGCCAATGATCGCCGCCCGATAGTCTCCCGGCTTCGACAGGTTGCTCCAGGCCGCATCAAGGTTCGCGAATGCCTCGCGGACATAGCCGCCCGGATCGGCCTGCCTGGCCTTGAACGTCAGGTCCGCGGCGGTGGCGATAGCGTCATGGCGCGCCTTGTCCACTTCCGGCGTTGAACTATCTGCGGTAGGGTCGGCGTCCTTGACCATGGCCCGCACAGCGTTATTCGACAGGTCGCGCATGCCGTGGAATTGACGATTAACCTCAACGGTCCTGTTGAACGCCTCGAAGCGCCTGGCGCCTTCGGTAGCGCCATAGAGAGCGACGAACTGTTCCGGCGTTGGGATCGGGCCGGAATAGGTTCCATTGTCCCTGATGTCGGCCGGCGCATTCTGCTCGGCCAGGATAATGTTTGTGCGTTTTTCGACTTGCCGCATCGCGTCGGCGGCTCGGGCCTGCTGGACCAACCCTGGCCGCTCTTCGGGGGCAATGTCGTCCCCAAAAGCCTGCGCCAACGTTTGGTCCGGCGTAAGCTTGCCTACGCGGTCACGGAGCGAAGCCGGTGCGGCAGTTCCATCCGCCGGAGGCCCACTCACAGCCTCGACGGTATCGTCCTTGGTCCTGCCGTCAGTCGCTCCCGACCCCCCACCCAGCACCTCCGCAGCGCGCTTCGGGTCCTGGGCGATCATCGCCTGGACAAGCGCCTTTGCCGCGTTGCTGCGCCAGGCGGCCTCGGCAGCTTGCCGGGCCACCGGGTTGCCCATCTTGCCGATCAGGTCGAGCCCGCTCTGCCTGATCGCCTCGAATGTTCCTATGTCGTTCGGGTCGCTTTGCGCGATCGAGCCGGTGTAGATTTGCTCGACCTTGCTCCACTCGGCCTGCTCATAATTCTGGCGCCGCGCGTGCTGCTGCGCCGCCATGCGTGCCGAGCCGGCGAGCCGCAACGCCTGCTTTTGGGCGAGGAAATTGGCGCGTTCGCCCTCCGGCACTTTCGCCGCGGTCTCGTCGAAGATCTGGTCGAACAGGCCGGGCCTGACGACGCCGTCGCTGCGCGGATCGAGCTGGCCATACATGAAGTCGTGCAGGCCGCCGCCGTCGGCCGGCGCGGTCTGCACCGCCACGGCCTCGGCGTGCGCTATGCGTGCGTTCAGCTCGCGGCCGATAATGTCGGCGTCGAACGCATCCTGCTGCTGCTTCTGCTGCCGGAAGCGTTCGGCTATCGCCGACAGCTCGTCGCCAAAGCCTTGCATGGCGGCGCCCACCGGCGAGCCGTCGGGATAGGAGGCCACAGTGCCGGTACCGAGCCGGCGCTGGGCAAGCTGGAGCGGGATGGTGGCCATCAGTAGAGGCCTCCACCCGGCGCCGGCGGGAAGGCGCTTCTGCCGAACGTCACCGCCTTGGCCGGGTCGTAGAGGCCGGAGAGGCCCGACACGAGACTGCCGCCGGCCTTGAAGATCGAGGCGCCCACCGCCTGCCTGCCGGAAAAGCGCGCGATCGCCGCCTGCGTGGCGAGACCGTTCTGGCGCAGCTGCGAGCCGTACTGGATCGCCTTGAGGTCGAGCTGGCCCTGCCTGGCATTGGCCGCCAGCACCTCTGTCGGCGAACCAGAAATGGCGACGCCCGAAGCGCCGGCCTGGGCACGCGCCTGGGCCTGCAGCAGATCCTGCTTATGGCGCTCCTGGCCCTGCTCGAAGGCCGAGCTTTGAGCGTCGGCCCGCGCCTGCTGTTCATAGGCCTTGGCCTGGTACTCGGCCATTTGCTTCGACTGCTGGCCTTCCGCCAGCGCGCCGCCGACCGAAAGCGCCGTACCGATAAGAGCTAGTGTGCACATGGTCAGCCTCGTTCGCCGGCGGGAATGAATTTGCTTTTGATGCCGCCGACCGGTGCGCCGATCGCAGGGCGCCGGTCGAGCACGCCGCTGGGGCTGAGGAAGGACAAAAGCAGCCGGTCGGCCTGGATTGCCGGGCGGCTGAGACGCGATGGCGCGGCGGCGCTCGGGCCGGCCATGGCAGTGCGCCGGATGGTGGTCAGGTTGACCTTCAGGCCGACGGCGCCGTCGGCATCGAAAAGGCCGTTGGCGGCGATGACGGCGCGGCTCAAGGCATCGGCCGCGAACAGCTCCTGGCGCAGTTGCTCGATCAGCCAGTGGACCGTGCGCCAGCGCTCGCCGAGCGCCTCGGCCTTTGTCCTGACCTCGTCGCCGGGCGCAGGCGTGGCGACGGCAGCTTCGGCGGGGGGTTCGTCCAGGGGGGCGCCAACGCGGCGCTCGTCCGCGTCCTCGATGGTTTTCTCGATCAGCGCGATTTCAGCGTTGCAGTCGTCCAATGCGGCACGCGCCGCCGTCAAATTGCCGGCGCCGAAGATCGCGTGAAACTTTTCCGTTTCCAGCTCGCCCTTGCGGGCGATCGCATCGTTGAGGTCGGTGTCGAGCAAGGCGCGGATGGCAGCGAAATCGGCAGCCGTCCGCGCCTTGCCGAGTTGCTCGGCATGGGTTGGGGTCACGGGTGGGTTCCTTGGTTGGGGAAGCGATGGAGGACGGAGCGGGTGATCTCCCCCCTCGAGGGGGAGATGGCCGGTAGGCCAGAGGGGGTCGTCTCGCGTGGAGCGCCGGCGTTCTTCCCCCGCGATGGAGGCGATAGGAGGCCGCGTCAGGACGAACCGACCCCCTCTGTGGCCTTCGGCGACATCTCCCCCTCGAGGGGGGAGATCAGCAGTTTCTAAGGCTCGGCGTCGAACACCGGTGTCATCGCCCTGATCGTGCAGGGCGTTGGATTGACGTGGCGGATCTTCACCCGGCCCTGCCCTTCCCAGCTATCGTCGATTGGCACCTCGACATTGCCGGTGAACAATTTCGCCATGCCGTCGGGTGCAACCACGGACGGGATGCGAACCTGCTCCCAGCGGCCGCGGATGAACGACTGGACCTGAAGCCCGGTTGTGTCGGTTTCCAGCAGCGAAAGAATCAGCTTGGCCACCTTCTTGCGCCGCCCGACGATCGATCCGTCGCGGCCGCCGACATCGAGCTCCAGCGTGTTGGCTTCGGACTGGTAGCCGAGCCCGACCTGCCATTTGGCTGCCGTAGCTCCACCGGGGAGCGAAACCGCGCCAGCGGCCACAGCAAGGCCCTTGTAGACCTTGCCATCGGCCAGGACGTCGACTGTTTCGCCGTTGAGATGATCAAGCCCTGAGACCGTGCCCACAGCGACGCCACCATAGGTCAGGCCGCAGTCGACTTCGAATGCATCGCCGATCCCGCCATACTCAAACGGCGCGGTCTTTATTTCGATATAGCGCCTGGTCACGCCGCCGATCGTGCGCTTGACGATCAGCCAGAGATCGTCGTTGCCGTCCTGGCCGGGCGTCACCACGGCGCTTTCGACAACGGCCCAGTTCGATCCTGCGAAGCTTCCGGCGATCTGGTGGATGTGCATGCCGCGAACGTCCTGCGACGGCTGGTGCGTGTAGCCGCCGAGTTCGCCATCCCCGAGCGGGAACCAGAGCAGCGGATCGGGGTCGGTCTGGAAGGCGAGTTCGACGACGCCTTTCTTGGGAATGTGCTCCGATATTTGACCGACATCGTCGGAGGTGAAGCGGCCGGTGGCATTTTGCGTCAGTTCGGCGATCGATTTGCGGGAGCGGGTGACATAGAGGAACGACTGCCCCGCATCGACGGGACGCAGCGGGGCACAACCGAAAGTCCGCGACCGGCGGTTCTTGAACGAGGACGGCGTCAGCGCCTCGTCGATGCCGGAGCCAGACAGCGCCCTCACCCCGCCAAGCGTTCCGATGATCAGCGCGCCGTCCGATTCCGCCACCCACGTAATGTCGTTGGCCTGACCGCCACCTGCCTGCACGAATTCCAGCGCGTCGGTGTCTTTCTCGCCGGTGGCGAAGTTGTCGAAATCGCCGGTTTGCGAGGCATAGACCGAGAATTTGCGACTGAACGCCAGGCGCTCCTCGTAAAGCGAACCGCTCTGGACATACTTGCCGGGCACGAACGTGCCGAGACGCCAGCGGATGATCGGGCTGAGATCGGGCAGAGCGTGCCCGTACAACTGAACCGTGACCACCATGGTGCTGGTCCGGGCAACGATCTTGGCCCAGCGCCAGAAGCCATCCGCGCCAAGCAGACGAACGGCGCGGCCGACATCGCTGGTCTGGAAGCCGATGCCGTCGTTGATGCCGACGATCGAGGAGGCCGAAAGATCGAACGGCGTTTGCGACGGCGCGTATTCGTGCAGGGCCAGTTCGGCGATAGCGGTTCCGTCGCTGCCGCCACCTGAAAACAGCAGCTGATAATATTCGTAGGCAACCGTGTTGTTGAAGCCGTCGAAGAAACGGGTTTCCGACTTGGACCAGCCGGTCTCTCCGTCCCGGCTGTCGAGCGTCGTCCAGTCGGTGCCGTTGTGCGAGGCCTGGAATTGCCACTGGGTCGGCGATGCAGTGTCTGAGTGATCATTCGTCGCGGTAATCCAGTAGGCGTCGACCGTCTTGGCCCCGCCGCCGCCGAACTGGTAGCGCAGATACCCGCTCGGAAAGCCCGCTATGTTCTCCCCCTTCTGCTTGTCGCCATCGAACACCTGCCACACGTCGGATGAGCCGTTGCTGTTGCTGACCGTGCCGCTTGGCAGCGTATTCGCGACCATGACCGGCATGGCGTTGCCGGTTGCGGCCGGCGTTAGCGTCGTGGCGGTGGTGTTGATCTTGTCGTATGGGCCGTCGAGAAAGACGAAATCGGCGAGCATCCAAGTCGTGTGCGCAGTGCGCGTCAGCACTTTGACCGGATGACCCTTGTGGGTGATCCACATCTGGTCTGCCGACTGGACGAATTGCAGGTCGAACAGATCGGCCTCGGGATAAGGGGCCGCCACCTCGACCGTACCGACGCGGGCGCCATAGGCGTAGACGCGGATGTAAAGATCGCCGAATTCGAGCGCATAGGCCTGATCAGCCGAGAAGATGAACGGGATCAGCCGTGTCGCCTTTGACGAGTCCCTCACCTCCGCGCAAAAATAGGTGCCGCCACGCTTCCTGATACCGCCATGCGGCAGCGTGACGAAATTCATGCATTTGGACAGCGCCGCCCGGTAAAGATCGAGCGACGCCCGCGCATGCAAGCGGGGAGAAATCTCGCCGCGGATGAAAGCGTCCTGGACCGGATAGAGCGTGGTCATCGGTCGACGCCCCGGCCGTCGCCGCGCTGGAAAGCCCAGGAAATTGTGGAATATCTGCCGCCGCGCTGGATGGCATTGGCTGAATAGGCGGCGTCCAGCGCCCTGTCATAGGCGCTACGGGCGACGTCGATCATGCTGGCCTTGTGGGTCAGGGGATGGGCGATCTTGATGGCGAGCGCCGCCACCAGTACTTCGCTGAACAGCGCGTCCCAGTCGTTGGGATCGGTCAGATTGGCGACATAGCGGATGACGCGCGGTCCGGCCTGATCGGAATAGATCAGCCCGGCCTCCTGTCGCCATGAGAGCGGAACGCCATCCGGCTCGCCATTCCCTGTCAGCGGCAAGGGCCGCAGGCAATCGGCGGGAAGCTCATAGGCGAAGTTCAGCGTGCCAGCGCCGCTGCCGGTGTCGAAGCCGGCGACCGAGGCCGCCAGGATGGCGAAGACAAAGGCGTGCTTGGTCAATTCGGCCTCGCGGGTCAGGTCAAAATGCAGATTGAGCAGGCGTGCCGCCTTGGCGTCCTGGTCGAGGCTTTCGATCGGCGCCTCGTCGAGCACGGCGAGCGCCATGTTGGCGATGTCGAGCGGGGTGATGGCCATGGCTCAGGCCTCCGGCTGTGTAGTTGGTCGGGGAAAACGGGGCATGGTGCCTCCACGGCAAAAAGCCGCTTCAAGGCGGCTGGGATTTCTTGTGATTTTGGCTTGGGCGGAACGTTGCACGTCTCGTGCATGGAGCCGTCACGACGCCAACCGCCCGTCAGGACACGGGTGGCAGGCGCTGCGTGATCCGCCTCTTTTCCGTTCGAAGTAAGGAAGACGGCAATGCTTCGGTTGTTGCAGTTTCACGACACCGCCGCGCAACGCGGCGATGTCTTGCATGAATTGTGTCAGCCGACGCGTGCGCCGGTCGAGATCCCTGTTTCAGCTGACTTGGCAAAGACGCTTGCTTTCACCCTTCCGGCACCTCCCGCCAAAGCCAAGCCCCTGTCCAGGGCATCCTGAAGACTTGGCGTGTAGTAGGCGGTGTCTTCCAGGCCGCTGAAGAAGTTTATGCGATGAACTTCCCCCTTCTTACTCATGACAATGCCCGCTTTTCGGAGCACTTCCTGAACTGTTTTGTACTTCATGTTCATGGTGACCTCCCTTACCAAGACAAGGCAGCATCGCCCTTTCTTGTAACTGTTTGGTGCCGTCGATTGGCCAAAGGGCAACATGAATGTTGTAGCGAACGCCAAAATTCACATCACTCTGGCGCAGCGCAGCGGGTGAACTTGGGATTCGCCACAGTGGCCGACCTGGTGTCCCGAAGGGGCGGGACGTCTGACGCCCGCCCCTTCGCCCGATCAGGCCTCGGTCGTCTTCAGCGCGATGAACGTCATGTGCTTGACGCTCGACGCCGTGCGGTCCCAGTTTGCCGCCAGTGCCAGCTCGGCATCGGTGGCGAATTCGCCGGCCGAGGACGCGTCGAGGAAGCGGGTGCCCGGCACATGCGGCACGAAATGCCGGCGGCCGACCATTTCGGTGACACCACCGCCATGGCCCTGCCGCGGCTTGCGGTCGAACTCGAGCGGCCCCCCTTCGGTGTTGACCGGCAGTTCGTTCCACAGGATTGCCTTGTCCTTGAACATGAACGCCGTGTAGACGCCGCCGGCAACCGGAATGTCGTCGTCGACGACGGCCCTGAGCCCCATGTAATAGGGGATCAGCGGCCCGCCCTGCTCGGACGACGGCACATAGTCGATGAGGTCGGCGAGTTTCAGTGCCTTCATCTGTTTCGAGTGCATCCAGATCGTCTTGAACTTGTCGGCGCGGTCGCCCATCAGATAAGCGGCCTCGATGATGTCGGTGTCGACGATGGAGGCACCGGTGATGCGCACCAGGTCGCCTGCGTCATTGGCAATGTTGTCGGCCAGCACGCCTTTCAGTATGCCCAGCAGCGTCAGCTTGTTGGCGCGCTGCCAGTAGTCGGTCTGGCGGCGCACGATAAGCTTCTGCGGATCGTCGCCGGCAAGGATCGAGGTCAGATCCGGGATGCCCCAGGCCTGCGCACGCACATTGCGGGCCGCGACTTCGCGGCGCGCGCCGATCTTCTTCATTTCGATCGAGTCGGCCGGGTCGTCATTGACCGGCTCGGACGGATCGTTGCCGAGGTCCTTCCAGCCGGGCATGTCGACGGAACGTCCGCCCAGGCTGAGCTTCGAGGCGATCGACGGGTCGGAAAACAGGATCCCGGCCTGGTAAATCTCCAGCGACTGGACGTGCTCCTCGAACGAGTATTGCGCATAGACGGACGGAACGATCGCGTCCGCGATACGGGTATAGGCGTCTGCCATTTTTGTCTTCCTTCAGGTTTGGGTTAAAGAGGATTGTTGGGCATCCACAGGTCGGGATTTTCGCCGGCCTCGCGTGCCAGCCGCCGGGCGCGGGCGGGGTCGCTTTTGACCAGGGCTGAGATGCCAGTCAGGTTGCGCTCGCCGGCGGCATTGCGCTTGAAGGGATTGCCTCCGCTCAAGGCAGCATTGCCGTCGATTGTGTCTTCGCGGAACATCGCCTCACCGATGGCGTGGAACGCCTTGGCGATCTGCGGGTCGGTCAAGGCACCGTCCGGCAGAAGGATGCCCTTCGCCTTGTAGGCATTGACCAGGCCGAGCTTCTTCATCGCCCGGTTGGCGACCTCGAGCTTCTGGCGAAAGCCATCGCTGCCGGTCGGTCCCCAATCCCGCACGAGATCGTCGTGCGTCGTCTCGACCGAACGGGCAAGGGCGATTTGCTGTGCCTTGGCCTGCTCGGCCATGTAGCCGACGAAGCGGTCGTGATAGGCCTGTGCGACTTTCGGGGTAGCACCTGCCTCGACTGCCCAGGCCTTGGACGCATTGGCGAGCTCGTCCGAATAGGCGAAGTTTTCGGGGAGCCCGTCGGGGCGCCTGTACTCGACCTTGTCGGGCGAGGTCAGCGGACGCATCGCCTCGGGCAGCCGGGCATGGAACCTGTCCCAGTCTTCCGCGGCTGCATCGGCTGCCGGAACGCGCAGGCTCTCGCCCTGCTGCCGCTCCAGCTCCGCATAGGAGTTGAAAACCCGATCGAGGCTGTCAGGCTTGGTCCAGCCCTTGGTTTCAGCAAGCTTGCGGTTGCCTTCGGAGAGACCGTCAAACCAGCTTGTGGCCGCAGGCGGGGCGGACCCGCTGTCCCGGTTGGCCGGTGGCCGTGCAAGGTTGCCCGCCGGTGGCGCCGCCACCACGGACCCGGCGTCTGCCAGTTCTGTCATGAGAAGATTCCTTTTGTTGAGAATTAAAGGCCGGTGATGAGAGCGCTGGCGGCGAAGCTTGGTATCTCCCCCCTCGAGGGGGAGATGGCCGGCAGGCCAGAGGGGGTATCCGCGCGTGGAGCGCCGACCTCATCTGTCGCCGGCCGGCCTCAGGCATTATCGCCCCAGTTCTCCCAGAGCAGCGTGATGGTGCCCGACACCGCCAGCGTGCCGTCGGCGTCGATATCCGTGCCGGTGGCAAACGCCAGGTTGAGATAGAGGTCGACCGGCGTCACGGTGCCGTCGAGCGTCAAGGCTGCGGCAACATCGGCAATCGACGCGCTCGACGGCGCGGCACCCGCGCCATCCAGCGTACGGCCGGTCGCGCCCAGCACATTGACCATGGTGCCGGCGAGCGCCGCGCTCGAAGCTGCCGTCGAGCCGAGCGACCAGGTCAGCGCGGCATTGTCGTTGATGGTCGAGGCGCGCGGCGTCAGCACGGCGAACTGCAGTCTTGCCGTGCCGCCCTTGATCCGCACCTTGCCATCGAGAAAGTCGAAGAGCTTCTGGCTGGCATAGGCCTGGGCATCGGTGACCGGCACCGGCATGGCATTGAAGGAGAAGACGGTGCGGTAGGCGCCGCCCTGCCCGGTCGTGGCGGTAAGCCCCGCCTTGGGCGGGGCAAGGCCGGTTTCTCTGGCGGCGGCACGCGAAAGCGTCCGGGCAAGACCTCGGGTCATTTGGTATCTCCATTCTTGCGGGATTAAAAACGGGGTCGGCTGGGCCGCCGCACGCAACAGCGGCAAAAGCTCATGGACATTTGGATCAGTTATGTGTATCTATACACAACATGAAGAGCGCCGATGTCATTCACAGGCTGTTGGCGGATGGCTGGTACGAAGTGGCTCGAAAAGGAAGTCACGCCCAGTTCAAGCACAAATCCAAGCCGGGCCGGGTGACAGTTCCGCATCCCAAGCGCGACATCCCGATCGGCACTCTCAAGAGTATTGAAAACGATCCGGCGTGAAGCTGAGGTAGAGAAATGCGGAACTATATCGGATTGATCCACAAGCAAGCGGACAGCGACTTCGGCGTCTCCTTTCCCGATTTTCCGGGCCTGGTGACAGCCGGCGTCAACCTGGATGATGCCCGTGCCATGGCCGGGGAAGCACTGGCCTTTCATGTCGAGGGGCTGGTCGAGGATGGCGAGGCCATTCCCGAACCGTCGTCCCTGGAGGAAGTGATGTCGGACAAGGACAATCTAAGCGGTGTCGCCATCCTGGTTCCCTTGAAAGCTGAAGCTGCGAAGGTCGTGCGTGTCAATGTCACCATTCCGGAAGATGTCCTCGATCAGATTGACCGATATGCGGAGCGCCACGGCTACAGCCGATCCGGATTTCTGGCCGCTGCGGCGAAAAAGGTAATGCAGATCGAGGCAGCGTAGCGCTCTCGAAGGTCGACTGGAGATGAAGCTCTTTGGGTCTTGTTCGGTTACTTTCTTTGCGGATCAGGCCGTCAGACAAAAACAACCATGTCTTATTTCGTGAGGCACGGTGCCTATGTTCCGCCGCAAATGCGACCGTACTTGGCAAAATCAGCCTGCGAATTAGTTCATAGACTTCAAGGGAGTATCAGACGATGACCATGTCCAGAGCCATTGCCGCCATCTTCGTAACCGCCGCGCTGGCAGGCTGCGCGCAGACCGAAGCACAGCAGAGAACCAGCACCGGTGCGCTGCTCGGCGCCGGCGCCGGCGCGCTTGCCGGCCAGGCGATCGGCGGCAACACCAAGAGCACGGTCATCGGTGCCGGAGCCGGCGCCTTGCTGGGCGCCGTCGTCGGCAACGCCACCACGCCGCAGCCGCGCAGCGAACAGCTTTGCCGCTATCAGGATCGCACCAGCGGCCGCATCTACACCGCCCCCTGCGACGACCGCTATTACAACGGCGATTATTGATCGTAGAATGCGGTTGGCGCGGTGGAGCCAGCTTCAGCGGCTAGTGCATGTCGCCCAAAAGTTTGCAGCGGTTCTGGGACAACGACATGGATGAACAAAGACCTAAAGGCGCGTCGATACGCGACGCCCTTTAAGGGACGATCTGTCAGGCCAAGCCGGGTGTACGGCAGGGCAGAATTAGGGGCATCATCACCTCAATTCGCAATTCCAATCAGAAGAACGTTCAACCCACGAAATTTTCGTCCACGAACATCTCCGCAAATTTCTGCGGTGTGAGAGTTACATCATTGTCGCGGGCGATTTTGAGGTTCCTTGCCCACATATCCCGGATTGCTGCCGGCATTCCCTCAGGCATGTGCATAGACTGGGCTATTGCGTCATGCCATTGTCCATCGCCGCCATAGATAGATTGCAGTTGGGGGCCCATCTTTTTCAAGCCATCCTCCGACTCCTGAAAAAGTTCTCCGATGGCCCAGAGCACATAAAGCTCCAGTAGCCTAAGCAGCGGCTGTCCATCATAACGTGGGTCAGTCGACATATTACCTCTCATGCATCATAGGTGGCGTCATAAATGAGTCTCCGGCTGGTCGAATGAATGAATCCCGGCCGACTCATTGCCGAGGCGCTCAAACACGTCTAGCGCCCGCTCTGAAACAACAAGCGTGTGGTTCGAAGCCATGCCGAAGTCATCATGTCCTGGCTGCCCATGGATCTTCATCCAGACGAAGGTTGGAAGTTCTGTTTCTGGCTGCAGCCGATGGAACAACTCCGAAGCAGTAACCTCGACGTCGGCAAACGTCGCCCCAGAAACTCGCATCTTCAGCAGCTCCAGCTCGGCTTCTTTGGTGACAAGATAACAGGGAAAACTCCTTATCAGGACATCACCTATCCAAACGTCAATCTCGTAGTGAAGTTTGTGCACAATCGGCGGGTGAACGCGGTTATCGAGAACCGTATTTTTTTGCCAAAATCACCAGCAACAAATGGCTCTACATAGTAATAATCCATTTTTCACCTATATTTTCCGACAGGCGGCACGAAATGATGGCCATATTTCTTATCCATCATTGTAGAATGATCCAGAACCTGCTGCTCTGTTGGGTACGGGTACTTTTCATAGAATTTGTCATTTTCGCCCCTAATGATAACAAGATGCAGAATATCATTTAAATCCTTAGGGATCCCGCGGAGATTTTCTATCGAATTGATCTTTTTCTTCGATAGGAAATTTAGAATCCTCTTAAGTAATTGCTGCTCAGCCGGATGATGAATTACTACATTCTCGATGTTCACGTCGGGGTTCGCCTGAGCATACGCTTTCCTAAAGCCCCCTACCCCTCCAGCCTCGCCGCCTTCTCCAGTGCCGCCAGTTGCGCCTCGTCCAGCATCAAAAACCCCATAATGTGCTGCACCACTTCGGCCCGCGCATTGCTCAGCGCGCTGTGCAGCTCGAAGCCGTTCGGCGTTTTGGTCTTGGCCAGCCATTCGCCATAAGATGGCCGGCGGTAATAGCCGGTTGCGGCCGCCAGGTCGGCCAGCACCATTTCGCCGTCCTGGCCTGAGAACACTCTGAGATAGGCCTTGGCCAGCGCATCCTGCGCCTTGGCCGGGCCGCCGGCCTGGCTGGAATGGGCGAAGCGTTTTTGGCTCATGCGCCCTGCCTGCCCGAAGCATCTTGCACACCCTGCGGCATCAGCCCGCCGAGCCCGTCGAGCAGGCCGCTGTCGCGCGCCTGCACTGCCGCCGGCACGGCATCCCTGGCGACCTTGCCGGCGGCAGCCATCGCCGCCATGCCGGCCTGTTCAGCTTGAGCCTTGGCGCGGGCATCGCGGATGCCGGCCACCTCGTCCTGGCGGCGAAAAATGCGCTGCGGGCTGCGGCCGGCGCCCTGCACGATCTTCAGCGCCGCGTCGCCGTCGATATTGTCCATCACGCCGGGATCGAACTGCGCCATCTGCATGGCTGTGGTGACAACCTGGATGGTGTCGCGGGCTTCGGCCGAGCGGCGCAGCACGTCGAGCGGACCGGTGAAGGTCGGCCGCAGCGCCTTGCCGGCGAGGCTCGCGGGTGGCAGGAAGCGGCTGTCTTCCTCGTAAAGTCCCTTGTCTTCCAGAATACCCAGCTCGCGGTCGAGATTGCTGGCAAAGCCGGCCTGGATAATCGAGCCGGACGGCCCGAGCAGCGCGCCCTTCTCCTCTTGCCGGATCAAGGCCTCGGTCGCCGTCATCTGCGGGTTCTGCACCAGCGTCTGGAACAGGTTGACGAACATCATGTCGCGGATCTCCTCGGCCCGGCTGTCGGCATAATTGAAGGCATAGGTCGGGTTCTGGCCGGTGGCGATCGGCGCGATCAGCGGCCGGCCGGCATCGTCGATGAGGCCGGGATAGTTCTCGCCGGGATTGAGCACCGGCACATAGTCGAGCCTTGCCTTGGAGGCGGTCGCCGGATCGGTGATCTGCTGCAGCGCGCGCAGGCCGGAGCGCCGCACCGCGTTCTCCTCGCGCACCGTCGTCAGTGCTTCTATGGTCGGCGAGATGCCGTACGGATCGCCCTCGTAGCGGCGCCAGTTGAAGCACGACACCGGGAACGAGCGAAACCCGCTTTCCCTGACGATCACCTCCTCGTCCTCGATGACGTGATAGGACGCGAACGCCGTATCGAGATACTGGTAGGAGCCTCTCAGACTGTACATCTTGCGCTCGTCGCGCGGCTGGACGCACTGGATCAGCGAGATCTTGGTCTCGCATTTGGCGGGGTCGTCGACCAGAATCTTGATCCGCGCCGGCAGTCTGTCGTAGCCGAGCAGTTGCGCCGCCTGCCGCGCCGTGCGCTCGTAGCGGCGGTGGAAAATATCGACCTGGCCCCAGCGGTTGCGCGAGAGATAGCCCTCGACCACCGGGATCGAAGCATAGCGGATCAGCGTGCCGCCAAAACCTTCCTCGGCATAGAGATAGGCCGGGCCATAGCGCACGACATTGCGCAGGCAGGCCTGCGTTGCCGGCACGAAGTTCGAATTGGCGGAGTAGCGCAGCGAGAACAGGAAGTCGCGCAGCGCTTCCGCCCATTCCTTTTCCTCGTCGGTCTCCTCGTCGTTGATGGCCGCGGTCGACAACCCATGCCATTTCTCCGACTGCGGGATGATCAGGCTCTCCAGCCCGGCGGCCAGCCGGTTGGCGGCCGAGTTTATGGTATTGGCATAGACCCGCGCACCGCGCCGCTCCTGCCGCTCGGCCTGCGAATTGACGCCGGCCTTTCGGCTGCCGCTCCACATGTCGGGCGCGTCGGGATCGCAGAATTCGGACACCGCCTCCCAGACATGCTCGTACTGGCTGCGTTCGCTCTCCAGTTCTGCCTGTCGCGACAGAATATCGCGAGCACGGGAATCGCTCATGGTCAGCCTCGCTTGATGAACTCAATGGGAAAAAGAAAGAAATGGCGGGACGCCGAAGCTGCCGATCTCCCCACTTGAGGGGGAGATGTCCGGTAGGACAGAGGGGGTCGTCTCGCGTGGATCGGCGACCCCCTCTGTCGCCTTCGGCGACATCTCCCCCTCAAGGGGGGAGATTGGAAGCGCCTTATTCCGCCGGCGTCGTCTCCAGCGCGGCTTTGCGCCCAAAGCGCTGCACCACGAAACGGCCCATCTTCTGGCCGGGTACTTCGATCAGCGTGTAGGTGATCCAGGACAGCAGGCACACCACCGGCAAGACGAGGACAACAACGATCGCGAAGCGCAGCGGCGCCGACAGCTCGTGCCCGTACTGGGTGATGACCAGAGCCGCCACCGGCTGGAGAACCAGCAGATGGATCAAATAGATGCTGAAGGAAAGCTCACCCATCAAATGAAAGAACCTGTTGGCGAGCGTCATGGCGATGTTTCTGGCCACGATACCCGCCATTCCCGGCAGCATGCGGTAGAGAACCAGGGCAAAGAACCCCAGGACGAGCACTTCGCGCATCAACAGCTTACCCAGCCCATAGCCGCCGCCGAACGGCAGCGCCGCCAGCAGCATGGCCAGTGCCAGATGCACGAACGGCCGCTTCTGCCTTTCATGAACGACGCCCGCCAGCAGCATCCCGCACAGGAAAATCTGCATCTTCAACGGCAGGAACGACGGCATCGGAAAATGCACCGACAACTGCCCCATCAAGAACACGATCGCGCTGCCGATCGCGGCGGTCAGCATGGCCGCCCATAGCCAGTCAAGCCTGCGCACCAGCAGCATGATGGCCGGAAACAGTGCGTAGAACTGCATCTCCAGCCCCAGGCTCCAGTCGGGCAGCGGCGTGCGATAGGCGAAATTCGGCACCAGGCCGAACAGGAACAGCAGATGGGCGCCGATATTCTTCAGGCCGCTGTCGAGATAACGTTCGGGCGCCTGCGGCGACCGCAGCAGGAACTCGTCGATGACCATCCTGGACTGATAGAGATAGGGGCCGAGCGCCAGGGCAGCGAACAGCATGACGTAGAACAGCGGCGCTATCCTGAAATAGCGGCGGGTCCAGAATTTCAGCCAGGTTTCCGGCCTTTGCCAGGGCTCCTTCTCCTGGCGCAGCTGGTAGTGGAACACCATCAGGAAGCCGGACAGCATGATGAACAGATCGACGCCGAGGTCCGGTTCGCCAAGAATAGGAATCTGCCAGCCGGTCAACAACAAGCAGTGCCCGATGAGCACCCAGATCGCGGCAAGCGCCCGAAGCCCGTCCAGGCACTCGATGCGCGATGACCGGGCTTCTGTCATGCCGAACTCCTCGATTGCCATGTTGCAATGCAGCATGGCGGCTGAGGGAGGAATGTCAACCGTGCGGAAGGAACACGATTTGCGCTGTGCTGTTACGGAAAACGCGGAACACCGGAGGGCAATTGTAGAGGCATGCACTTGAACACCCCCCTCTGTCCTGCCGGACATCTCCCCCTCAAGTGGGGAGATTGGCAGCTTGGAGGACAACGCCTTTTCTGCATCCCTCGAAAATTGGCGAAGACCGTGATGACAGCCAATCTCCCCACTTGAGGGGGAGATGTCCGGCAGGACAGAGGGGGGCGCGAAGGATCGCGGCTTACGCGATCCCGGCAGGCAAGCTCCCGTCTATCTCTTCACCAACCGCGCGTGCCGGCGCCAGTACCACCACGCCAGCACCCGGTTGCGGAACACTCTTCTCATGGCGCCCATGTCAAACCCCCAGCAGCACGCGGCGCTGGCCGGTGAGCTCACTGGGCGACAAATCGGTCTTCACCGTTCCTGCGGTGCCGTCATTGGCCGCAAGCTGAGCCCGCAAGGCGGCTTCGCGCGCCTGCACGTCCTTGTCGGCAATGGTCGGTGTCGGCGGCAACGGCTTCAGCGCCGGCGGCTTTTGAAAAAGGCACATGGTTTTCTCCAAAGTGAGAGGCTCTTGTCCAGTCGTAGAGCAGAAAATCCTCGCCGTTCCGGCCATAGCCGGGCAGGCGGCAGCGTTGCGTCGCGCCCAGCCGGGCAAGCCAGCGCAGCGCCAGTTGATTGGCGGCCAAGGCGCGGGCCTCGACCCGCCAGGCGCCGCGCGCCGCAACCTGCGGCCCGAGCACGGCGTGAAAAAACTCGGTAATGCCAGGCACGCAGCGCCTCATGCGACGCGTGCCCCAGCTCCAGGCGATCCAAAGTCCGCTCCGCTGTTCGGCAGCGCCGAAGCCGGCCTCCGGATTGCCGTTTAGCTCGGCGACATAGGCAAAACCCTGCAGCGCCGTCAACGCCAGCAGCGCCGGCGACCAGTCGTCGAACTGGCAGTCGATCTCGGCCCGGTCCTCGGGCCGGAGGTTGGCGGCGATATAGGAGAGATCGCGCAAAGTGGCGGGAATGATGCGGATTGTCATGCTCGGCGAACCTTACCGTCCACTGCGGCGCTAGAAGGCGGCGGTCGACCTTGCATGCGGTCCAGCATTTCAATCAGCGCGGCCTCGACCGAGCCAGCGAACTGGGTGCCAAGCCTCTATTTGTAAGCCACTGCTGCGCTTGCAGGTCCCGCCAACGGAATAATCTCGCAGCGACTAAACCCTGCCTCTTTGCACCACTCGGTGAACTGGGCGCCGGTGAAGTCAAACGCCTCGCCAAATTCGATCAGCATGTTCAGCGACATCATGAGACCGAAGCCGTTTTGCCTGCGTTCATCGTCGATGATGTTCTCGATGGCGACCAGCGCGCCGCCGGTCGGCAATGCACGATAGGCCTTGGCGATCAGCATTTTCTTGTTCTCGAGATTCCAGTCGTGAAGGATCATTCCCATCGTGATGATGTCCGCCTTGGGGAATTCGTCCGCGAAGAAGTCGATCGCCTCGGCGATGACCCGGCCGCCGAGATTGCGCTCCCTCAAGCGCCGTTCGGCGATCGGCTGCACATCGGCGAGATCGCACGTCCGGCATTGCATGTGCGGATGCCGCGCCGCGACGATGGCCGAAAGCTGCCCGGTTGCGCCGCCTATATCGGCCAGCGTCTTATATTTAGAAAAGTCGAATTTCTCGGCAAACGCCGTGAAATTGCCCATGGAGATGCCGCTCATCGCGTCCATGAACTGCTCCAGGCGCGCCGGGTCCGCATAGAGCTCGCCGAACATCGACTTGCCTGTCTCCTTGATCTCGTTTTGAGGCTTTCCGGTTTGCAATGCCGGTGTGAGATCGCCCCAGAACCGATACAGTCGTGCGTTCGCCATCTCAAGGATTCCACCGATGTATTGGGGGCTCCGCTTGACCAGGAACAGCGCGGTCGATGGCGTATTGCCGTATTTGCCGGTTTCACCGGCGCCGTCCCTCTGCAGCAATCCGAGCGCGACGAGGGTGTCGAGAAAATCATACGTTGCGCGCGGATGCAGCCCCATCGCGCCTTGCAGTTCGAGGCCCGTTTTGGGGCCGTCCGCAAGCAGCGAGAAGAGTCCCAGTTCCACGGCGCTCAACAATGTCTTGGCTGGCCAGAACCCAAAGCCAATTTGCAGTATGTGGTCTGGAGAAATTCCGTTTTGCATCTGATCCTCCCCTATCGGCGAATGCCCCCGTGAGGCCACGCCGATGCGTCCCTTGAGCGGGATCATTCGATGCTACACCACGTCCACGGACGTTCACTACAGTTTTCCAATCGGAGCCGGAGCGCATTGCCTCCCTCCCCGATTTTCCTCACCGAAACGCCCCCAGCGGATCGGCCTGCCCGGCCTTCCGCCGCGCGGCCTTGAACACCGCCGGGTCGACCTGCGCTTCCCTCAGCATCATCACGCCGTAGCGGGTCGCCGCCATCAAATCGTCGCGCAGCTTCACCACCTGGCCATCCCGGCGGTGATAGAGCCGGAACTCCTCGAACCACGGCAGAAGCGTCGAGAACACCTTGAAGCGGCCGCTCTGCATGCGGTCGAGCATCTCCATCAGCCCGGCCTCGACCGATACCGAACCGTCGGCGAACTGCGCATGGCTGGCGAGCATGTTCAGCCCATGTGCCGAATATTGCCTCGCAAGCGCGGTGCCGGCACCTTCCAGCGTCTCGCGGCGGCCGTCGCGCGGCCAGGCCCAGGGCAGCCATTCGCCCCATGGTTTCAACGTCAGCGCCTGCATGGCCGGCGTCTGCTGCGAAGCTCGGCAGGCCTTTGTGACATAGACGACATCGGCCTCGGTATCCCAGGCAAGTTCGACCGCGGCCGACGGATGGTCCCAGCCGAAATCGAGTGCCCCGAGCCTCGGCCAATAGCGCGGCAGCGGGAACGGCTCGCAGGCGATCAGCTCCTCGGCCACCGGAAAGATGCGGCCGGAGCCGAGCACCGGAATGCCCTTGGCCCGCGCTTCCCGCTCATGCGCCGGATAGGCGGCAACGATCTCGGCGCGCTGCTCCGGCGTATAGTGCTCGGCATCGTCGATGGTCATGAAGGTGACGTGACGGGTCATTGAGTGGCCTCGCGGCATTGAATCGTGGTGGCAGGCGCTGGACGTATGGTGTTGTTTGACAAAGAACTTTCCGATGGCGGGACAGCGCCCCTCTCTGTCCTGCCGGACATCTCCCCCACAAGGGGGGAGATCGGATGCCACTCCAGCTTTCGCCAACCTCCAACGTCGACTGCAAAGCGCGGCCGGTGAAATTGCCAATCTCCCCCCTCGTGGGGGAGATGTCCGGCAGGACAGAGGGGGGCGCGAAGGAACGCAATGGATGAGAGGAGCGAATGCTTCTTTCCTGAACTTGCCTCACCCCCTCCCCATCCCTCCCACCTCCTCAGCCGACAAGAACAGCAGCACCACATCGCTCATGCCGAGCAGCGGCGTGAAGGTGACGATGGTGATGCCGCCGGTGGCGTTGGTACGGGTCAGCCCTTCGGAATAGATGTCGAGCGGCGGCTCCTCGTCGAACCAGACGCCGTGCAGCGTTTCACCCTGCCATTTCTCGCGACCCTTCTCGTAGCTCTTGAACGACAGCACCGATTCGCCGGCCTGGACGTCGCCACCGCCGCCCCAGCGCACCACGACGCTGTCGAGCGCGCCCGGCGCCCGTCCCGCCATCGTGCTGACGATGGCGTCGGCCGGGATCATGCCGGTGCCGGCCGCCTGCTGCTGCGGCGGGCCGATCAGGATGCGCTGCGGGTTATCGCGCGTGCTTTCGCCGGTGACGCCGGCCGCCCACATCCGAACCGGACAATCGAAAACCTTGCCTTGCCACCAATCTGGATAGCGGCCGGTGAGGTGCATCGCCCATTCGGCGCCGCCGGCCCTGGTCTTGCCGAGCTGGTTGCCGGCCATGAACAGGCGCTCGCGATTGGTAGCTCCGGCTGCATGGAACTCAGCCTGCCTGGGATAGGGCCGATAGGCGGCAAGCTGGTTAGTGCGGCGCCTGCGGTCCAGCTCCGCCAGCAGGCTGAGATATTCCGTCCTTGCCGCCCGGCTGTGCGAGGCCTTTTGCGAAGCCCGGCTTCTCGAGGAACGGCCTAAGGACGGCTTCGAGGCCGCGGATGCGCTGCCTGATTTCGTCATCGCTCAATGCATCCAGATTGTTGATGTTGACACTAATATCCTTGGGCAGCACCGACAGCACGAGCTTCAGGTACTGGTCGGGCTTTTCGGCGCGCACCTCGGCGATGACGCCGGCGCCATGGGCGCGAAAATCGGCGCGGATCGCTTCGAGGAAACCGTCGGCCAGCGTCTTCTTCGCCCGCCTGGTTCGGCCGGGCTTGCCGGGTGCTTGATCGTGCGGCTGCGGATCGCCGGCGGAAGGAGCCTTGGCCATGCCCTACTCCGCCGTCCCGGCGGACATCGGCTTCTTGTTGCCTGGCCGCACGATGCGCTTGCGCGGCCTGGCCTTCTTGCCGGCGCGTGCCGACTTCGGCTTGTGCGGCTGGCTTGCCGGTTTCGCATCAGTCGTCGTGCCGGGCTTCATCGTACCGGCGTCAGGCAAGGCATTCAGCCTTGCCCTGAGAATTGCCACCGCGTTGCCGTCGAGTGCTCCCGACGGGAAGCCGAAGCCGCCGACCGCATCGACGGTACCGCCACGCACCATGCCGATCCGCACGCCGGCGGCGACCTGCTCGAAGCGGCCATGGCGTGCATAGGGTGCGGCGCCGGCGAACTCGCCAATAGCGCTGACGACCTCGCGGCCGTCATCGTCGGTGATGATGGTGGCGTAACGGTTGGACATGGGGTGTTCTCTGAAATGGGCGCACGGGCGCGTTGGGAAATCTATGGACGATAGGTGGTTGCGGACCGGGATAGTCGGTCGCGTTCATTCGCGCCGACATACCTCGGCAGCACACGCAACATTCGGTCGAACAGGAGCCCGAAATGAAAAACCCGCCTCGGCGGGCGGGTCGTTGGAGCCAATTGGCACCATACCCAGATTAGTAGCATAGCTGCCGGCACAAAGCAAGAACAAAATGTGGCACCGGCGGAAAAATGCACTGACGACCTCGCCCCCTCGTCGGTGAACGGCTGGAAGGAGGGGCGAAAAGGGCGGGCATTGCGTGAGACTTGCGTTGATGGGATGGTGGTTGCGCTTGAGGGGAACGCGTCATGGGCAATGTCACCAGTCACTACGGCAGCGACGGCATCGTCGATCGCATATTGGCCGCGATCCCGGACGCCGACCCGGCCGGAAAACTGGCGGCCGCGCAACTCTATCCATTCGATCAGCTCCATGGCCGCGAACTGATCGCCACGCGGGAGCATGTGGCCCGTCTTGCTCCTTCGCCGACAGATCGGATCCTGGATATCGGCAGCGGCATTGGCGGGCCGGCAAGGTTTCTGGCCTCGACCTATGGCTGCCAGGTCGACGGCATCGACCTGACACCAGCCTTTGTCGCCGCGTCGAGCCGACTGACCGCACTCAGCGGACTGGCAGACAAGGTTCGCTTCCATCAGGCCGACGCAACGAAACTGCCTTTTGGCGACAGCACCTTCGATGCGGCGATCTGCTTCTATGTCGGCATGAACATCGAGAACAAGGCCGCGGTCATCGACGAGGCCTGGCGCGTGCTGAAACCGCGAGGCAGGCTGATCTGGACCGAAGCCGTGCTCGCCGGCGGCGAGCCCTACTATCCCATGCCCTGGGCGGTTTCTGCGGCGACCAGCCACCTCGCCGATCGGGAAAAATTGAAAACCCTGTTTGTCGATGCCGGATTTCGCATCGACGAAATCGTCGACGAAACCGGCGAACATGTTGAGCTGGCGCTGAAGAGAGCCAATTCCGGCATCGTGCCCTCGCCGGCGCAGCAGCAGGCAAATGAAGTCGTCATGGGCGCGGAATTCCTGCAGCGCCGCCGCAACTACATCCGAAGCCTGAGTGACGGAAAACTCGCCTCGCTCGCCGTGATCGTCTCCAAACCGGCCTGAAACAAAAAACCCGCCTCGGCGGGCGGGTCGTTGGAGCCAATTAGCACCATACCCAAATTAGTAGCATAGCTGCGGCACAAAGCAAGAACAAAATGTGGCGCGGCGACAAAAAAATGCGATTTCCTTTCAGCGCCTCGCCTTGTCCGCCTCCCGATTGACCTTCCAAGAAGACCGCTAGGCTGCATTCCTTCGCGCCCCTCTCTGTCCTGCCGGACATCTCCCCCACTTGGGGGGAGATCGGCTTTCGCGCCGGCTTTCGCCAATCTCCAACGTTGCAGGAAGAGCGCAGCGCCGAAACCGCCAATCTCCCCACTTGAGGGGGAGATGGCCGGCAGGCCAGAGGGGGGTACTGTCCCGGGCGCTGTCCCGCCGACTTCACAGCCGGCAACACAAGCAACGTTCGATCGAAAAGAAGCCTGAAACAAAAAACCGCCTCGGCGGGCGGGTCGCTGGAGCCAATTGGCACCATACCCAAATTAGTAGCATAGCTGCCGGCACAAAGCAAGAACAAAATGTGGCGCGGCGACAAAAAATCCGAATTCTCTTCGGCGCCTCGCGTTGCCCGCCAGCCACTTTGTGGGCGCGAACGCAGCGTCGGCAATTGGCGGTTCCTCCATTTGCCGGGCATCTCACCGGCCGACGAGCAGCCGCAGCCGCGGATCAGAACAGGCATTCGCGCGTTTGAACCCCAGCCAATGGGAGCAAAAGCCATGAACGTCGCCAATCTGCAACTCGAAGGCCTGCTGATGGCCATCGCATCGATCAATCAGGTCCTGGTCCGCAAGGGCGTGCTCTCCGTCGAGGAGATAGACATCGCCTTGCGCAAGGCCGAAGCCAGCGAGACCAACGAGGAAAGGTCCGAAGGCATGTCGGCGTCGAGCCGCGACGCCGTCAACTTCCCGATCCGACTGCTGGAGTTGGCCAATCAATGTCAGCCGGAGACGGACATGCCGTCCTTCTCGAAACTGGCACGCATGGTCGGTCAGATCAAGGAACCTTACAACGACCAGATGTGACGCGGCGATCATAACTGACGCCGCGACAACGGCTTGCCGCGGCGGGGTGGCAAGACTGCTGGCGGCGCCTGCTAGCGGCCCTGCAGGATCTTGATCAACTTGCTGCTGTCGGCCCCCGGCGAGGAAAGCCTGCGGTAGTCCGCGTAAGTCAGCCTGCCATTAGCAACGGCATTAAAGAGCCGGTTACAAAAGGCGCTATCATATTTTGCGACACTGACATTCATGATTGCTGCGTAAGTCTTTCTTTCGTTGAGCGGCGTGGACCTCTCGCGTGCAATGCATTCGTTGATCGCCACGCGCTTGGTGACAGGGCTGCCTTCAAGCGTGGTATGCATCGTGTTGAATTCGCCTTCGGTCAAGGTAGTGCAGCCGGCAAGCAGAGACGTGCCGATCATGGCGGCAGCAAAACGCGTGGCGATGTTCATGAATTCCCCCTCAAGACCCGCGTCTTGCTTAGCCCGCCGAATGTTGGAAGTACAGAGGGAATGCAGGCGCATCTACAAAAAGCATAAACCTCGAACGCTCGTACTTTAGCTGTCGATTTTATTGCGCGGGACCTGCGGATGGCCGGAATGACGGTACCCGGCCGCTCTCGATCGTCACGACGATGCTGGTGCGGATCGTGCTGCCGATCTGGCCCTGGTCGCGGTCATAGACCCGGCCGGGATCGTCGCAGCCACCCTTCTGAGCGCCTTTACGAGAACGCCGCCTCCGAGATTGGGGATCACCCCCTGCCAAGCCTCAGCGCCAGGACCCTGCCCGGCCCGTGCACGGCGGCGAACAGCAGCCCGGCCAGGAAGGTGAAGTGATCGACGAAGAAGCCGAACTCGGCCTGGTTGCCGGCCCAGTGCGACGGCCCGTGGAAGGCGAAGCCGAGGAACAGCACATAGGCGGCGGCGACGAGTGCTGCCCATGAGAAGAAGGCGCCGGTCAGGAAGCATAGAACGAGGACGACCTCGAGCAGGGCTGCGCACCAGGCCAGGAACAGCGGGAACGGAAATCCAGCCGCCGCGATATAGCCGGCGGTGGCGCCGATATCGATGAATTTGAAGATCACGGCCATCAGGAACACGGCTGCGAAGATCAGCCGGCCGATGAGGATTGCCGCGGTCTGCCACGGCGACTGAACGGATGATTGAGCGGTTTCCAAGGTCATAATGTCCTCCCAAGAGTTACGATGGTTGTGCCCCAAGGACGCACCACCAGCCGCAAGCCCGACATCATCCCCCGAAAAACCTGCAGGATACAACTGCGCGGCACCAAAGTGGCGCCTTCCCTTCTCCCCTTGTGGGAGAAGGTGTCGCCGAAGGCGACGGATGAGGGGTGCTCCAGCTTGGCGCCGGCGGCATTCCGTCCAACACCCCTCATCCGTCTCGGCGCTGCGCGCCGATCCACCTTCTCCCACAGGGGTGTTTGGACTGGGGACATCGCGAACAGATGTGCGAGGACATCG
>NZ_JAMYVK010000063.1:0-34176 GCF_040323975.1 Mesorhizobium sp. M0019
TTTGCGGGGCTGGTCTGGTTTTTAAAACCTCCCTCCTCAATTTGTTTACACTATTTTTTTGCGGGGCCGGCCTAACGCACCGCGGGGGGGGGGGGCTGCGCGCACGCGCGCGCCGCCCGCCAGTCTTAGCTTGCCGGCTGGTCCTCAGGGCGCAACCCGGCTTGCTCACGTTCGAGATAACGCTGGTCGATTTCCGGCAGCGGCTCGCCTTCGAGCGTGGCCTCGAAGGCGCGCAGGCGCTTGTAGATCGAGATCAGTTCCACGACCGTCGGCCAGGCATTGACCAGATACTGAAATGAAGATCGGACCTGCTCAAAGGAGTTGAGAATCTGGTTCAGAGCGCCGAGCTTGATCTTTCCCGCGACCATCGTAGGAACAAGAACAATATATGGAAATATATTGTCGATCTGTAGATAGAATATTCTAGCGACGTTAAAATATAAGTAGTGGAAATATTTACGAAAATAGATGCTTCTTACACTTCTAAAAAGGTCAGCGACAGTTGGCGGTTGGGCGCGATCTGCATCGTCCTCACCATAGACCAATTCTTTGCGGTAGGCTGCCTCGACACGTTGGGTGCGGAATTCGAGACCCGGTAGCTTGATTCCTACCGCTGCCAAGAAAGTAGTTCCGAAGGCCGACCAAAGGATTGCTACAACGACCAGGGAGTAAGGCACCGTGCCGACAATCGGCAGTTCCGTGACGTTTTCAGAGAGATGCAGCAGCACGGGAAGGAACGCTATCAGTGTCATGATGGACCCGACTAAGCTTACGCCCAGATCCTCCATCGTGCTGGAGAAGCGCATCGTGTCTTCTTGAACACGCTGGGACGCACCTTCGATGCGCCTCAATCTTTCCCAGTTGGTCATGTAGTATTCGTTCATTGCGGTGCGCCAACGAAATATCCAATGACTTACAAAAAACCGGTTGAGGGCACCAACGGTCACAGCCAGAAGCGCAATCCACATAATTGTCAGCAGTTGGATATAGAAGTCCCACGGCGTCGTAGAGTACGGTGTGCCTAAAGCCTTCTGAATAAGATCGTAGAAAGGGCCATACCAGTCATTGAAGGCGACATTTACCTGCACCTGGTAATAGATCACAAAGAGAATCAGTGAGGTGCCAAGGATCGACCAATTCCGCCATGGATGAGGTCGGTACCAGGCCCAAAAGCCGTAGAAGATGAGGACGACAGCCGCAAAATATATATAGAACCAGAGAAATGGCTTCGACCAAAAGAGCGACACGCCAATGATCTTGTCGACGCCGGCGGCCATCGGGGGCAGTCCAAACACTGCTCCAAGTTGCTCTCCTCCAAAAAACCAAAACAGAACGGCCGCGAGGCTCCAGACGGCTACCGAAGAGAAGAAAAGCTTCGGCTGCGGGAAGAAGGATACGAACACTGTGGGAAAATCCTCGGTCGATGCGCAAATCAGCGGGGTTCAGCGGGCATAAAGTCACACATTAGTGGGAAAGAAAATGCCCGTGCCCGATGCCCGCAACCGAGCAAGACCATAATCATGGCGATTTTGGCGCAGCCGACCAGGCGATCGCGCCGGAAGCGAGCAGGACGGCGGCGGCCACGATCGAGGCGAGGAAAAAGTTACCCGAGGCTTCGGCAAGCAGCCCGGCGACGATCGGGCCGATGATCTGGCCAAGGCCGAAGGCGGCGGTCATGATCGCCAGCATCTGGCGTGGTGCTTGCGGAGCAAGCTGCCTGCCGGCCTGCAGGCCAAGCGCGGTGATGGCTATGAAGGTGCCGCCGACAAGAAGGCCGCCGAGCAGCGGCCCGGTGCGCCCGCCCATGACGACACTGGCGCTGACGCCGACCACCTCGACCAGGCACCCCAGAGCATAGGTGGCATAGAGCCCGATCCTGGCCGTAAGCTTCTGCCACAGCCAGACCGATGGGAAACCGGCAAGTCCGGTGACCATCCAGACCACGGCCTCGAAGACGCGGCCGCCGCCGCCCTGGCGGACGATGGCGACCAGGAACGTTGCCGTGACGATGTAGCCGAAGCCGAACAGGCCGTAGGCGACGATGATCTTCACCAGCGACCGGTCTTTCGGCAGTGCCGGCTCGCTCCCGGTGGTGCTGTTCGCGGCCGAGGTGCCGCCGGCCAGCAAGGCGACGGCGGCAAAGCCGCAGGTCGAAATCACCGCGGACCACAGCCAGCCCGCCGCCCAGCCGGCATGTTCGGTGACGAGGACTGCCAACAGCGCCGAGGACGCCGCGATGCCGAGGCCGACACCGCCGAAGTACAGCGCCTGCAGGTCGTTTCGCCCGGCCGCGGCGAGATGACCGAAAACGATGCTGGTCATGAAGACCAGGACAAAGGCGCTGGCGAGGCCGGCAAGAAAACGGATGACGAGAAACGCGGCCATCGTGCCGCTCAGGCCCATCAGGCCGGCGAGGATCGCGGTGGCGGCAAGGCCGGCCAGCATCAGCTGGCGCTCGCGGCCTTGCGCCCAGCCGCCGGTGGCGGCAAGCGCGCCGACGAGATAGCCGAGATAATTGGCCGATGCGATCCAGCCTGCATCGGCCGGCGACAGGCGAAGCTCTTCCATCATGCCGGGCAGGATCGGCGTATAGACGAAACGGCCGATGCCCATGGCGACGGCCAGGGCAATCATGCCGGCGATTGCCAGGCGCAAAGGCGAAGCGATGTTCATCGCGGTGCACCATAGGTGCGCCTGCCGGTGAGACAATCCACCTTTTATTGGGCCAGAAGTGTTCGCAGCCGCGTCGGCGGCTGGCTCGCCTGAGGTGCCAAGCACGATCCTCGTTCAGGAACTCAGCCGCAGCAGGTCGAGGCCGTCTCGTAGCGAGTGCGACGCGCGGTCAGCCTGAATGGCATGTCGGCGAGTTCGCGCTCCGACATGGTATCGAGGAGCGGATGCGCCAGCGGATCGGTCACCCAATTGATGGCCTCGCTGTCATCCCGGTGTGGCTGCGCCCCGATCGGGGAAAAGGCGCCGAGCCATGATAAAATCTTCATCGGATTTGCCTCCTCACTCTGCGTAACCTACTTAGAATCCGCCGTTCGGCAGCGCCTGGCAATTGAGATTTCCGCCGCTCCAGTTTAGAAAAACTGTATGGCTATGCTGAACCGTGTCCATCTCAACGGCTTGCGCGCCGTCGAGGCCGTCGCCCGCCTGGGCTCGCTTGCGGCGGCGGCCAGCGAGCTCAACGTCTCGGTCAGCGCCGTCAGCCAGCAGATCAACCGAACAGAAAAACAACTCGGCCGCGCGCTGTTCGAACGAACGCCAGCTGGCCTGGTGGCGACGGAATTCGGCACCGTCTTTACCGCGCGGCTCGGCGCAGGGTTTCGCGAACTCGCGCAGGCGGTGGCGCTTGCCGACGAAAGCTCGGAATGCACGCTGGTGGTTTCGGTGGCGCCGGCGTTCGCCTCGAAATGGCTGCTGCCGCGGCTGTCGCGGCATTTCGCCCGGCATCCGAACGTGCTCCTGCGCATCGATGCCTCGGTGCGGCTTGCCGATCTCGATCGTTCGGACATCGACGTCGCCATTCGGCTCGGCGACGGCAAATGGCCGGGCGGGCGCGCCGAATTGCTGCTGGCGCAGGAGGTGTTTCCGGTCTGTGCACCGGTGATCGCCAGCAAGCTGAAATCGATCGAGGACCTTGCTTTGACCTGTGCGATCACCGACGAAAGATCGATGATCAGTTGGGAGAGCTGGTTCGAAGCGGCCGGGGTGAAGCCGGTCACCTTCATGAAGGGCGCGCGCTTCACCGATCCGATGCTGTGCCTGGAATCGGCGATTGCCGGTCACGGCGTCATGCTCGGCTGGCAGTTGCTGGCCGCCGACGCACTGGCCGACGGCCGGCTTGTCGCGCCGTTTGGCGTACGGGCGCAGAGCGGGCTCGGCTATTGGCTGGTGACCTCGGCCAGCAAGAACGAAAGCCGTAAGGTCAGGGATTTCAAGATCTGGGTGCGCGAAGAGATCGAGGCGACGATGGCGCAGTTCAGGTCGCTCGAGAGCGCCAGCTGAGCCTGCCAGCACATCACGGTGGAAAGGTCGGTAGCGCCGGTCTATGTAAGAAACAGTCCCCAATCACGGCAGGCAGGATCATGACCACACATTCGCGCGGCGTTTCCGCAACCATCGACCCGGTGAAGCTCGACAGGCTGGCGGAGGTCGCCGTCAAGGTCGGGCTGCAATTGCAACCGGGGCAGGATCTGGTGCTGACCTCGTCTATTGCAGCGCTGCCTTTGACGCGGCGGATCGTCGAGCACGCCTACAAGGCAGGTGCGGGCCTTGTGACGCCGATCTTCAACGACGACGAGATCACGCTCGCGCGCTTCCGCTACGGCGCCGATGCCGGCTTCGACCGCGCCGCCGGGTGGCTCTATGAAGGCATGGCGAAAGCCTTCGCCAACAATGCGGCGAGACTTGCCGTGCGCGGCGAGGACCCGTCGCTGCTTTCGGCGCAGGACCCGACAAAGGTAGCGCGTGCCAACAAGGCGAATTCGATGGCCTACCAGCCGGCGCTGGAGAAGATCACCGGCTTCGACATCAACTGGAACATCGTCGCCTATCCCGATCAGGCCTGGGCCAAGCAGGTATTCCCGGACGACGCCGAAGACGTCGCCGTGGCCAAGCTTGCCGACGCCATCTTTGCCGCCTCGCGGGTGGATGTCGAAGACCCGATCGGCAACTGGACGGCGCACAATGCGGCGTTGAAGAGCCGCACCGAATGGCTGAACGGCCACAATTTCCACGCGCTGCATTTCACCGGCCCCGACACCGACCTGACCGTCGGGCTGGCCGACGGGCACGAGTGGATGGGCGGCGCCTCGACCGCCAAGAACGGCATCACTTGCAACCCCAACATCCCGACCGAAGAGGTTTTCACCACGCCGCATGCAAGGCGCGTCGAAGGCCATGTCACCAGCACCAAGCCGCTGTCCTACCAGGGCACGCTGATCGACGGCATTGCGGTGCGTTTCGAGGCGGGCCGCATTGTCGAGGCCAAGGCCACGAAGGGCGAGGATGTGCTGCAAAAGGTGCTCGATACCGACGAAGGCTCGCGCCGTCTCGGCGAGGTGGCGCTGGTGCCGCATTCCTCGCCGATCGCCAAGAGCGGGCTGCTGTTTTTCAACACGCTGTTCGACGAGAATGCCGCCTGCCACATCGCGCTCGGCCAGTGCTACTCGAAGTGCTTCGTCGACGGCGCCTCGCTCGGCCAGGACGAGATCGCGGCGCGCGGCGGCAACAAGAGTTTCATCCACATCGACTGGATGATCGGCTCGGACAAGATCGACATAGACGGCGTCCATAAGGACGGCAGCCGCGTGCCGGTGATGCGCAAGGGCGAGTGGGTTTAGGCCCGGGATCTCTAAACGAAGGCCAGCAAGCAGCGGCGCCTGCTGGCCCGTGCGGAGTTGGCAATGGAGCTCGCGGTAAAGCGCATCTATGAGCCGCCGGCGCCCGATGACGGGCAGCGGGTGCTCGTCGACCGCATATGGCCTCACGGCGTCCGCAAAGAGGACGCGGCGCTGACGCTATGGCTAAAGGACATCGCGCCAAGCACTGGGTCGCGCAAATGGTTCGGCCATGAGCCGGCGCGCTGGGCGGAGTTCCAGCGGCGATACCGCGATGAGCTCGACCGGAACGGCGAGGCGGTGGCGGAACTGCGCGCCTTGCTCCGTGAGGGCAAGGTGACGCTGCTCTACGGCGCCCATGACGAGGCGCACAATAATGCGGTGGCGCTGGCGAGCTATTTGCGTGGGACGGACTGAAGCGCGAGCCTGCGTCCTGTGACTTTGGAGATTGGCGAAAGCCGTAGCGACGGCCAGAGGGGTGCTTCCCTCCGACCTCTCAAGACCTGGGTTCCTCGCCCCCGCGAAGCGGGGGAGAGGTGGCCGCGAAGCGGTCGGAGAGGGGGCTTTCGTAGAGTGCTCCCCCTCTCCGTCTCGGCTTCGCCGAGCCACCTCTCCCCCACTTTCGTGGGGGCGAGGAACCCAAGCTGGAACGAAGCCGCGAAACCTCGCCGTCCCGCTGCACCGGGTTCAACCACCCATCGCCTGCTGATAAACGTCCGGCTTGAAGCCAACCAGTATGCGATCGCCAAGTTCCAGCACCGGACGCTTGATCATCGTCGGTTTGGCCAGCATCAGCGCCTTGGCCTTCTTCTCGTCCAGGCCCAGTCTGTCCTCGTCCGACAGTTCACGGAACGTTGTGCTCGCCTTGTTGAGCAGGATTTCCCAGCCGACCTTGCCTGACCAGCCGTTCAGCCGATCCGCGTCAAGCCCGTCTGCCCTGTAGTCGTGAAAGCGATAGGCAACATCGTGACTCGCCAGCCAGGAACGCGCCTTCTTGACCGTATCGCAATTGGTGATGCCGTACATGGTGATCGTCAAAACGCGTCCTCGGACCAGTCGAATCTGATGGCACCCTAAAGCCGCGCCTCTCGGTTTTCCAGCGGCCTCGCCGGGCTCCGCGATTTTCGCGCTTGCCAATAGTAAGGAATCTTCCGAACTATTTCCCGAGCTAATTTGAGGCAAGGAAACGACCATGACGGGCCTGCAGACCGAAAGCCCCCCGCCGATCGACGGCATTTTCCGGGCGCTCGCCGATCCGACCCGGCGACGCGTGGTCGAGCGACTGAACCGAAGCCCCGCCTCGGTCAGCGAGCTTGCCCAGCCGTTCGAGATGGCCCTGCCATCCTTCATCGAGCACCTCAGGGTTCTGGAAGGCTGCGGGCTGGTGCATTCGGAAAAGGCCGGCCGCGTCAGGACCTATCGGCTCGCGCCGGAGCCGTTGAAGCTCGCGGAAAACTGGCTGGCCGAGCAGCGTGCGCTGTGGGAGCGCCGTCTCGACCAGTTCGACGATTACGTGCTGAAACTCAAGGAGAAAGACAGATGAATATGGTGCCGTTGTTCGATCCGAAGCTCGACCTCGTGCTCGAACGGACGATCGAGGCGCCGCGAAAACTGCTGTGGATGGCCCTGACGAGACCCGAGCATGTCAGCCAATGGTTCACGCCGAAGCCGTGGATCATCACCGATTGCGAGATCGACCTGCGGCCCGGCGGCCTGTTCCGCACCCGCATGCAGTCGCCCGACGGCAAGGAGGTCAACGACAGGCGTTGCTGCTACCTCGAGATCGTCCAGGACGAGCGGCTGGTGTGGACCGATGCGCTGCTGCCAGGCTACCGGCCGTCAGGCGACCCATTCATCACAGCCGTCATAGCGCTGCAATCGCATGGCGAGACGACGCGCTACACCGCCACCGCCATCCACCGCGACGAAGCCACGCGCAACAGCCACGAGGAGATGGGCTTCTACGACGGCTGGGGCACGGTGGCGGATCAGTTGGCCGGCTATCTCAAGACGATCTGAGGCGACCCTGCTTCGCACTCACATTGCGGCCACGCAATCGTTGTGGCCGTTCAGCCGAACGCCGGTGCCGAGGCACCAACGCTCGGAACAAATTTCGACGGTTGGCGCAATGCCAGATGTCGAAGGCTCAGGCGCCGTAGCCGATGATGCCCTTGATCTCGAGGAAGTCGTGGATGGCCCAGTCGGCGTATTCGCGGCCGTTGCCGGACTGCTTGTAGCCGCCGAAGGGCGCGAACGTGTCCCATTCCGGATAGTTGATCGAGACCTGGCCGGCACGCAGGCGGCTGGCAATCTTGCGGGCGTGGTCGATATCCCCGGACTGCACATAGGCAGCCAGGCCATAGACGGTGTCGTTGGCGATCTTCACCGCATCATCATCGTCATCGTAGGAGATGACCGACAGAACCGGCCCGAAGATCTCCTCCTTCTCGATGGTCATGCCGGGCGTGACGTGGCCGAAAACGGTCGGCCGCACATAGTAGCCACGGTTGAGGTGCTCCGGCCGGCCGGGGCCGCCGGTGACCAGCGTCGCACCCTCGGCGATACCTGCCTCGATCAACCGCTGGATCTTGTCGAACTGGATGTTGCTGACCACCGGCCCGAGCTTGGTCTCCTCCGAGCGCGGGTCGCCGACCTTGTGCGCTTCGGCGGCCTTCCTGGCGATCGTCAGCGCCTCGTCGTGACGGGCGGCCGGCACCAGCATGCGGGTCGGCGCATCGCAGGACTGGCCGCTATTGCCGAAGCAGGCGTTGACACCCTTGCGCACCGCCGTCTCGAAGTCTGCGTCGGGCAGCACGATGTTGGCCGATTTGCCGCCGAGCTCCTGCGCGACGCGCTTGACGGTCTCGGCCGCCGTGTTGGCGACGATGATGCCGGCCCGGGTCGACCCGGTGAACGAGACCATGTCTACGTCGGGATGGCCAGCCATGACCTGGCCGACATCCGGACCAGTGCCATTCACCATATTGTAGACGCCCTTCGGCGTGCCGGCGGCGTCCATCACCTCGGAAAAGATGATGCCGCTGATCGGCGCGATTTCGGAAGGCTTTAAAATGACGGTGCAGCCGGCGGCGATGGCCGGCGCCACCTTGCAGACTATCTGGTTGAGCGGCCAGTTCCACGGTGTAATCAGCGCGCAGACGCCGATCGGCTCCTTGACCACCATGGTGGTGCCGCGCTTCTCGCTGAATTCGTAATCCTCCAGCGCCTTGATAGTGGCTTCCATATGCGCCCTGCCCGCCCAGGCCTGCGCCTCGCGCGCCCACCTGATCGGCGCGCCCATTTCCTGGCTGACCGCCTGGGCGATGTCCTCGTAGCGCTCATTGTAGACTTCGAGGATACGCTTCAGCAGCTTCAGGCGCTCGGCCTTGGTCGTTTGCGAAAAGGCCGGGAATGCCGCCTTGGCTGCAGCCACGGCCTTGTCGACATCGGCTTTCGAGCCGACCGAGATTTTGGTGTAGGCCTCTTCAGTGGACGGATCGATCACATCCAGCGTTGCCGGAACCACGGGGCCGACCCATTTGCCGCCGATGAAAAAATTGAGATGATTGCTCATGGGCCGTGCTCCGGTTTTCTGGAAATGAGTGAGACTAGCTAGGCAGCATAGGGCAGTTGGCACCACGGCGCAGGCTGATATGCGCCACGTCGCCGACGCTGAATTGAAAACCCTCTGTCCGGCGCGGCGCGTCGATCACCACCTGTGTCCCCTGCCCCAACTCTGCATGAAGGCGCAAGGTGCGGCCGTGAAAGACGATGCTGTTCACCCGCACCGGTGCAGTACCGGCCGCCGCCTCGGTCGTGGCCAAAAGGTCCTCCGGACGCACGCCAATGGTGCGCACCGTGCCCTCGCCAGGCAGCTCGCCTTTATCCGAAATCGCTTCCAGCGGCAGAGCGCCGGCGATGAACCGCAAGCGCTCGCCGTCACGGCCGACAAAGCGCGACTGCAGAAGGTTCATGGTGCCGATGAAGCTGGCGACGAATTTGGTGGCGGGTCGATCGTAAAGGGTCGCCGGCGGCGCAATCTGCTCTATGCGGCCCTTGTTCATGACGACAATGCGGTCTGAGATCGACAGCGCCTCGGTCTGGTCGTGCGTGACCATGACGAAAGTGGTGCCAAGCCGCGACTGCAGTCGCTTCAGTTCGACCTGCATCTGTTCGCGCAGATGCGCATCGAGCGCCGACAGCGGCTCGTCGAGCAGCAGCACACGCGGTTCGCAGACGATGGCGCGGGCAAGCGCGACGCGCTGGCGCTGGCCACCCGACAATTCCGACACGCGGGCGCCGAGCTTCTCGGCAAGGCCGACCATGTCGAGCGCTGCGCCGACGCGCCTTGCCTGTTCGGCACCGGAGAGCTTGCGCAGCGACAGGCCGAAGCCGACATTTTCGGCAACGTTCATGTGTGGGAACAGCGCGTAGTCCTGGAACACGGTATTGACGGGACGGCCGAAGGGCCTGAGCGCTGTGATGTCGCGGCCTTCGAGCAGGACCCTGCCGTTCGACGGGCTCTCGAAGCCGGCGATGACCCGCAGGCTGGTGGTCTTGCCGCAGCCGGACGGTCCGAGCAGGGTCAGGAACTCGCCGCGCGAAATATCGAGATCGACGGCGTCGAGCCCGATGATGCCGCCGGGGAAAATCTTGGAGACCTTGTCCAGCCGGACGAGCGGATCAGGCGCCATCGCGAACCTCGGACGGTTTGGTGGTGTTGACCCACAGGATCTGGCAGCGCTCGCTGCCCGGATTGCGGAAGGCATGCAGCAACGTGCTCTTGAAGGCGAAGCTGTCGCCGGCCTTCAGCCCGTATCTGGTCGAATCGACCACCAGCTCGACCTCGCCGGACAGGACGAAGCCGAATTCATGGCCGGCATGAGCGTAGGCTTCGGCGGTGCCGCCACCCGCTTCCACGGTCACCAGCATGCCGGTCAGCGTGGCGGCCGGCGGCGACAGCAGCGCCTTGGCGATGCCTTCCGACTTGACCGGGATCTGCCGCCGGCTGTTGGCGCGCACACAATAAAGATCGTTGCCGACATCATTGCCGTCGGCGATCAGCGCCGACGGCTCTATATCGAGGGCGGCGGCAAGCGGCCAGATCACGCGGACCCGCAATGACGACATGCCGCGCTCGATCTGGCTTAGCGCACCTATCGAGACACCGGCTTTGGCGGCTAGTTCGGCCAGCGAGAGATTGCGCTCCAGCCTGAGCGCCCGCACGCGCCGGCCGACCCTGACGTCGGCGTCGTCCTTCGGCTTCTCAGCCGCTTCGTCCAGCATGTCCATTCGTTCGTCCTTGTTACAGTATTTTTGGCCGGCGCCGCGTGGTCTTCCCTTCTCCCCCTTGTGGGAGAAGGTGGCCGAGCGAAGCTCGGTCGGATGAGGGGTGTTCCAGAAAACACCAACGCCTCATTCCTTCCAACACCCCTCAACCGTCTTGGCGCTGCGCGCCAATCCACCTTCTCCCACAAGGGGAGAAGGAAGAGCGAACTCAGCCGCCTGCCTTGACCTTCTCGAACATCTTGGCGAGTTCGTCATTCTGTTTCATCGGCCCGGTGAAGATCGTGGTCTTCAGCATCACCTCGGGATCGGAAGGCAGCTGCAGTTTCTCCAACTCCTCCTTTGGCACGGCGGCGAAAGCCGAGCTGGTCGAGCTGCCATAGCCGTAGGCCTGGATCAGATACTTTCCGGAATCCGTTTCCAGCCGGCTGTTGATGAAGTCATAAGCAAGATCGACGTTCTTGGCGTCCTTGAGCATGACGAAACCGCAAGCCCAGGTCAGCATGCCTTCCTTCGGCTTCATGAACTCTACAGGCACGCCCTGCTTCTTCAGCGAGGTGGCCGAGGCGTTCCAGGTCATGGCCGCGACCAGCTGGCCGCTCGCCAGTGCCTGTTCGACCGAGGTCATGTCGGTGGTGTAGTTCGAGAGCAGCGGGCGCTGCTCGCGCAGTTTTTCCGCCACCTTGTCCATCTGTTCCGGTGTCATGTCGAATGGATTGACGCCGGCCAGAAGGGCCGCCACCACCGGTGTGTCGTGGACGGCATCGATGGTCGCCATGCGCCCGGCATATTGCTTGTCCCAGAGCAGGTTCCAGCTGGCTTCGGGGTTCTTCACCAGATCGGTGCGGTAGAGGATCGAGGTATTGCCCCAGTCCCACGGCACCATCCAGACCTTGCCGTCGCCGGCCTGCAGGTCGGGCAGGTTCTTGAAGACCGGGAAGATCGAATCCCAGTTCTTGATGCGCTTGGTGTCGATCGGCTGCAGCAGGCCTTCCTTGTTCCAGCGCGCCACCTTGTCATAGCAAGGGTGCGCGACATCGGGGCGGAAGCCGGCCTTGACCTTGGTGAAGGCGTCATCGTCGTCGCCGAACGTCGCGGCTTCGACGCCATCAGGGTGCGCGGCGAGGAAGCTCTTGTTGAAGTCGGGCAGCTCGTAACCCGACCAGGTGAAATATTGCAGCTTGTCGCCGGCAAAGGCGACAGTCGACGCAAGCGCCAGCGCGAAGGCGGCCAGTCCGGTTTTCGCTGTCTTTGCCGTTATCGATTTCAAGTCGAATGCCATTGCAGTTCTCCTCTTTCGGTTTCTTCTGGTTTTGACAGGCTGGCGGGCGCTGGCCGCCGGGTGGCGGCAAGCCCGCGATGGCGCAGGATTTCGGCGAGTGCGGCGATAACGAACGACACGGCCAGGATCGCCGTGCCGAGCGCCATGACGGTCGGCAGCGATTTCGGGAAGCGCAGTTGGCTCCAGATATAAAGCGGCAGCGTCGGCTCGGTGCCGGCAAGGAAGAAGGCGACGATGAACTCGTCGAACGAGGTCAGGAAGGCCAGCATGAACGCCGAAATAATGGCGGGCAGGCTGAGCGGCAGCATCACCCGTCTGAAGGTCGTCCAGTCCGAGGCGCCGAGGTCGAGCGCTGCCTCGCGGATGGTCTTCGGGATGGCGGCGAAGCGGCTGCGCATGACCACCACCGTCGTCGGCAGCGCCACCAATACATGGCCGAGCACAATGGCAATGCGCGACGGCCCGAAACCGGCGAGATTGACCAGGATCAACAGCGAGATGCCGACGATGACGCCGGGGATCAGGATCGGCAGCCGCGCAATGGCACTGATCGTGGCGGCCAGCGGCGAGCGGCCGTAGAGGTCCATATAGGACACGGTGATGCCGCAGAGTGTTGCGCCGGTGGCGGCAATGGCGCCGATGACGAGGCTGGTGGCAAGCGCACCGGACAGCGCCGAATTGCCGTAAAGTGTGCCGTACCACTCAAGCGTGAAGCCTTGCAGCGGAAATGCCGCCTGGATCGAATTGTTGAATGAAAACAGTGGGATCAGCAATATCGGCAGATACAGGAACACCAGATAGGCAAGGACGTAGGCTCCGAGCCAGCCGCCGCCTTGCTTTGCGTCCAGGCGCGCGGTGTTCATGTGCGGCTGCCGTATCGCCGGTCGGCGAAGCGCACCACCAGCACCACGGCGAGAATGACCAGCATGACGGCGACGGCGAGTGCGGCGCCGAACGGCCAGTCATTGGCCTTGCCGAACTCGGCCTGGATCAGTGTGCCGATCATTGTACTGGCAGGGCCGCCGACCAGCGCCGGCGTCACATAATCGCCGACGGTCGGCACGAAGACGACGAGAGCGGCCGCCAGCACGCCCGGCATCGAATTGGGCAGCACGATGCGGCGGAAGCTGGTGAATGGTTTTGCGCCGAGATCGGAAGCGGCTTCGAGCAGCGATTTCGGGATGGTGTCCAGCGCCACATAGATGGGCAGGATGGCGAACGGCGCATAAGCGTGGGCGAGCGTGACGACGACCGCTGCCGGCGTATTAAGGAAGGCCAATGTCGGCTCCGACCAGATGCCGCTTTCGATCAACGCCGAGTTGAGCACGCCATTATAGGCAAGCACGATCTTCCAGGCGAAGACGCGCAGCAGATAGCTGGTCCAGAACGGCAGGGTCAGCAGGAACAGCAGCAGCCCGCGCCGCCGCCCGCCATGAAAGGCCAGATAGTAGGCGACAGGATAGGCCGTGACGACGGTTGCCAGCGTCACCAGGCCGGCGATGCTCAGCGAGCGCAGCGTCACCGTCCAGTACAGCGGATCGGTTGCCACAGTGACGAAATTCGCAAGGGTGAAACCAGCCCCCAGCAGCGAGCCGTCATTGCCGCGAAAGGCGAGAAAGAACACCAGGCCGAGGGCGAAAAGGATCAGCAAGAAGGTGACCAACCCGCCGGGCAGCAGCATGGCGAAGCGAAAACCCGGCGAAGACCGGGTTTCCGGCAGCGGCTGCGTTGCGGCGATGGTCGACATCGACTACCCCATCATAATTTGAAATTGACCAAACTTTTTTCATATTCATGAAGCTGTCAAGCTGTTTCATGCTTGGGAATGAACGTCAGCGTTCGAAGGCGTCCAGCATCCGGTACCAGGCGATCGTCGCGGCAACGCCGACCTGCCGAAACGCATGAAACGGGATCGGCCGGATCGGCGAAACCGGGAACGGCAATTGCCTGGTGTCGCCGCTCGACAGATAGGAGGCGATGCGCTCGCCAAGCGCGGTCATCAGTCCGATGCCGCGGCCCTGGCAACCGACGACCGCCAGCAGACCCTTCTCTGGCTCGTGGATATGCGGGAGATGGTCCGGCGTCATTGCCACCCGGCCGAACCACCGCTTTTCAATGGCAATGTCTGACAGCGCCGGATAAAGCCGCAGCAGCGCGCGCTCCAGATGCGCCCAGTCGGCCGGGCCGTTCGGCAAAGCCATGCGGCCGCGCCCGCCGAGCACCAGCCGGCCGTCGGCACTCTTGCGATAATAGACGAGGATGCGGCGCGAATCCGACACTGCCTGCCCTTCCGGCAGGATAGCCGCCGCGAGATTGGACGATAGCGGTGCTGTCGCGATCTGGAAGGAATGCAGCGGGACGATCGTCTCGGTGAGGCCGGGAAGCAGGCCGCCGGTATAGGCGTTGGTCGCCAGGACAATCGCCTTGGCCTTGAGTTCGGCGCCGCTTTCCGTAGAAACGTGCCAAATGCCAGCATTCTTGCTGATCTGCATCACGTTCTGGCGCTCGGCGATCTTTACGCCCGCCGCTGCAGCGACGCGCGCCAGTTCCGACGTGTAGGCGAGCGGATCGATGACACCGGCGCGGCGATCGAGCCAGCCGCCGAGATAGCCTTGCGCGCCGGTCATCGTCGCGATCTCCGTCCCGCTCAGCAGCCGGACATCGGCGCCGCGCGCGCGCCACTGCCGATCCCGGTTCGCCGCCGCTTTCAGCGCGGTCTCGGTATGCGCGGCCTGGATCCAGCCATTGCGGACGAACGGCACCGCCAGTCTTTCGTCGCGGATCAATTCGAAGACGGTGTCAGCGGTCGAGGCGGCAAAGTTGACGAGCGCTTCGCCGCGTTCGAGACCAAAATGCTCCAGCAGCCAGTCCGGATCGTATTTCAGGCCGGGAATGACCTGACCGCCGTTCAGGCCGGATGCGCCATTGCCAATTTCGCCGGCCTCCAGCACCTGGACGGCAAGGCCGAGCCGGGCAGCGTGCAAGGCCGTTGACAGACCCAGAATGCCGCCGCCGACGATAACGACATCGACGCATTGGCCGGCGGGAAAAAGCGACTGGAACGCGGTGGCTGTCCGCGGCTTCTGCCAGATTGGATCGGAAAACCGTAAGAGCAAGCGTCACCTGAAGATTTCAGTAGGTGAAAACCCTAGCGACGGTTTCATTATTTTGAAAGAGCGTTTTCCGTCGCCGTTGGCGCACGTCAGGCTCGATCAAGGTCCAGCGATGCGAAGACCGCTTGAAAGAATTGACAAAGCTCGCCCTGCAAGCGGGATAGACCTTTGGCGGGAATTTGTTGAAAGTGCCGCGGCCGAAGGACAAGCTGAAGACGCTGATGCGTTCAGCCGGGGAAGTGTGACCATGGTCGACGACAACGAACTGAACAGACTGCACAACAGGAAATGTAAGCCATGACGAACGCCACACATTTGCCCGCCGAAGGCCTCTTCGTGGGCCGCGCCCGGGCGAGCGATGCTTCCCATCCGCTGGTGGTCACGGTGCGTGACGGCACGGTCTTCGACATCACGTCAAATGTGGCACCGACCGTGCGCGACGTTTGCGAATTGCCGGATCCGGCGGGGCACGTCCGCTCGGCCAAGGGGCGGCCGATCGGCCCGCTCGATGCCATTGCCGCCAACAGTTTCGAGACAGCGCGCGATCCGGGGAAACCGTACCTGCTATCCCCCGTCGACCTGCAGGCGATCAAAGCGTCTGGCGTCACCTTTGTCGTCAGCCTGCTCGAACGGGTGATCGAGGAGCAGGCGCGCGGTTCGGCGGAAAAGGCCGACGCCATTCGCGCCGACATCGCCGGGCTGATCGGCCACGATCTGTCGAAGCTCAAGCCCGGCTCGCCGGAAGCGATGGAGATCAAGGCCAAGCTGATTGCGCGCGGCGCCTGGTCGCAATATCTGGAAGTCGGCATCGGCCCCGATGCCGAGATCTTCACCAAGTGCCAGCCGATGGCCTCGGTCGGCTTCGGCGCCGATGTCGGCCTGCATCCGGTTTCGACATGGAACAATCCGGAGCCGGAGATCGCCATGATTGCCGCCAGCAGCGGCAGGATTGTCGGGGCGACGATCGGCAACGACGTCAATCTGCGCGACGTCGAGGGGCGCTCGGCGCTGCTGCTCGGCAAAGCCAAGGACAACAACGCCTCGGCAGCACTTGGCCCCTTTATCCGGCTGTTCGACGAGACGTTTTCCATCGGCGACGTGAAGCAGGCGATCGTACGGTTGAAAGTCGAAGGCGAGGATGGATTCTCGCTGGAGGGCGCCAGTTCGATGGCCGAGATCAGCCGCTCGCCGGAAGAGTTGGTCGCCGCCGCCATGGGGCCACATCACCAATACCCGGATGGGCTGGCGCTCTATCTCGGCACGATGTTCGTGCCGTCGAAGGATCGCGGCGAAACAGGCAAGGGCTTTACCCACAAGGTCGGCGACATCGTCACCATATCGTCGGAGAAATTCGGCGCCTTGGTCAACCGCGTGCGGCTGTCGCCCGACTGCCCACACTGGACCTACGGCGCCAGCCATCTGATGCGCGACCTCGCCAGGGCCGACCTCATCTAGTCCCCCAGCCTGACATCCGATAGATTCTAGAATTCTCTGATTGGAAATTACCTGCTCGTCGGCATTCGGGAGAGTCCATTGATCGTCGCTCTTGAGGGCAAGACCCTTGTCGTTACCGGCGGAACGCAAGGGCTTGGCGAGACCATCGCCCGGCTGGCCTCAGCCGACGGCGGCGAAGGGATCGCCATTGTCGGCCGCAACGCCGAGCGTGGCAGACGCATCGCTGAAGAGCTTTCACGACCAAGCCGGCCCGTCGTCTTCATCCAGGCCGACCTTGGAGATCCGGCCGCGCCTGCAGCTGTCATGGCGGAAGCGATCAAAAGACTCGGCCGCATCGATTGTCTGGTGAACGCCGCGGCCCTCACCGACCGGGCCTCGCTGGAAACTGGCACAATCGACGTCTGGGACAGGTTGTTTTCCGTCAATGCGCGCGCGCCGTTCTTCCTCATGCAGGCGGCCGTAGCCGACATGAAGACACGGCGGGCGGCGGGCGCCATCGTCAACATACTGTCGGTGAATGCGCATTGCGGTGCGCCGGACCTTGCCATCTATTCCGCAACCAAGGGCGCGCTTTCGACGCTGACCAGAAACATTGCCAACGCGCATCTTTCCGATCGCATCCGCGTCAACGGCATCAACATGGGCTGGGTAGCGACGCCGGCCGAACAAGAGATGCAGGCGCGCAGGCTGGGCAAGGGCGAAAACTGGGCAAAGATTGCCGCCGCCGGCCTGCCGCTTGGTCGATTGCTGACCATGGACGAAGTCGCCCAGCTAACGCTGTTCCTGCTCAGCGACGCCTCCGGGCTGATGACCGGGACGCTTATCGACCTAGAGCAATACGTGCTCGGCGCGCCGCCGCGCGGGATTGCATGACGGTCGCAAGGCCGATCGTCGGCCGCCTGGAAAATATCAGCCAAACTGATGCAATCTGATGGGATTGCTGATGGCGCGGTGCCTTGCGCCAACGTCCATTGGCAATCGAGGCTTGCCATCGATCGAAAAAGGGAATGCTCTAATGCGCCCAGGTCGACGCTGGCAAATGCGATCACGGCTTTGGCCGCGCACGGTTTTTGGCCGCGATCGTCGTCGGAGGAGGAGTTCGGTTCAAATGGGAGGAAATCAAATGCTGACGAGGCTAAGACTGCTTGTACTTGGCTTGGTGGTGGCGCTGGCCATTCCGGCCGCGGCACAGGCCAAGACGTTCTACTGGATTTCGCATGGCGGCCCGGCCGATCCGGTCTGGACCTACTTCCTTGCCGGGGCCAAGCAATGGGCGACGGACACCGGCAACACCGTCAACACGTCGTTCCACAATGGCGACGTGGCGTCGCAGCAGGAGGCTGTTCGCGCCGCGATTTCCGCCAAGGCCGACGGCATCACCACGACCAGCCCTGATCCGGGCAGCCTTGTCGAGATCGCCAAGGAAGCGCGGGCGGCGAACATCCCGATCATCAACTTCAACACGCCCGACCCGAAGGCGGACTTCAACGCCTATGTCGGCGGCGACAACGTCACCTTCGGCAAACATTGGGCGCAGTATCTGGTCGACAAGGGCCTTGTGAAGAAGGGCGACTTCGTCTGGATGCCGGTCGAGATTCCCGGCGCCACCTATGGCGTCCAGGAAGAGGAAGGCATCAAGAGCGTGTTCGAGCCGCTCGGCATCACCTATGAAATCACCGAAGCGACGCTCGACCAGGCCGAAGTGATCAACCGCATGGTCGATTACCTCACCGCCAACAGGGCCAAGGTCAAGGCGGTTATCGGCCTCGGCGACCTTGTCACGGGTTCGATCAAGCGGGTGTTCGACCAGGTCGGCGTCAAGCCGGGCGAAATCCCGGTCGTCGGCTGGGGCAACTCGCTCGACACCACCCAGGAAGTGCTGAACGGCTACGTCAATGCCGCGCAGTGGCAGGATCCGCAGGCGACCAGCTACGTCGCGCTGTCGCTCGCCAACATGGCGGCGAGCGGTATTCCGCCCGGCTTCGACGTGATCACCGGCGCGCTCTACGAGAAGGACACCGCGGCAGTCTACGACAAGATCCTGTCCGGCAAATAAATCCGCGATCGAGTTGGTCACGGCCGCTTCGGCGGCCGTGACCTTCTCATCATTCCGCCGAAGCCGGTTGCGGTCGCGGCCAAATTCAATCCTATCGCGGGTCCAAGGTGGAAAATCGTTCTGTTATCCAACGCTCGATCGCGCGGCCCGAGTTCGGGCCGTTTGTGCTGCTCGTCGTCGAGATCGCCGTGTTCTGGGGCATCAACCACGACTTCCTGTCGCCGCAAAACATCTCGAACACGCTGGCCTTCACGGTCGAGCTCGGGCTGATCGCGCTGGCGATGACGCTGTTGATGACATCAGGCGAATTCGACCTCTCGGTCGGCTCGGTGTTCGGCTTCTCGCCGGTCCTGATGTGGACGTTGTTCAACAGCGGCGTCGCCTCGCTGGAAGCCGCCTTCGTCGTTGCGCTGGTGGTCGCTGCGTTCATTGGACTGGTCAATGGCTGGTTCGTGACGCAGCTCAAGATCCCGTCCTTCCTGGTGACGCTGGGCATGCTGCTGGTGGTGCGCGGCACCGCTTTGTTCGTCACCAACGGGTTTCCGCAGCGGACCTGGAGCGCCGAGGGCAGCTGGCTGGCGGAAGCGCTGGTCGGCGATTTCTTCATCGGGCCGTTCCGTATCTACATGTCGCTGTTCTGGTTCATCGCCGCCGCAATCGCGCTCGGCTACGTTCTGACGCAGAGCCGGACAGGCAACTGGATCCAGGCGGCCGGCGGCAACCCGAGTGCTGCAAGGGCGCGCGGCGTCAATGTCAGCGGCGTCAAGATCGGCCTGTTCATCCTGTCGTCGATCCTGGCCTCGCTTGCCGGCGTCATCTCCTCGCTGCGCACCTCTGCGGCCAACCCCAACAGCGGCACCGGCTACGAGCTCGAAGTCATCGCCATGGTGGTGATCGGCGGCACGGCGCTGACCGGCGGGCGCGGCACAATCATCGGCACGGTGCTCGGTATCCTGATCCTGCGCGTGATGCGCAACGGCATCGTGCTGATCGGTGTGCCGGGCCTTGCCTATAATATTTTCATCGGCGCCATCATCCTCGGCATGATGGCGCTCCATTCATGGCTGGAACGCCGGCATCAGGCAGGGACTTGAACCATGGCCGAACCGCTTGTCCGCATGGAAAATATCCGCAAGTCCTATGGGCGCGTGCAGGCGCTGGTTGATGCCAATTTCCATGTCAACGAAAGAGAGATCGTCGGACTGCTCGGCGACAACGGCGCCGGCAAGTCGACGCTGATCAAGGTGCTTTCGGGCGCGGTCCCGCTGACCAGCGGCGACATCTTCATCCGCGGCAAGAAGGTGAATTTGCGCAGTACCAGCGACGCCATCGCCCATGGCATCGAGACGATCTACCAGGACTCGGCGCTGGTGACGCAGCTGTCGATCGCCCGCAACCTGTTCCTCGGACGCGAGCCGATCAAGCCGCCGCGTTTCCTCAACCGCATGGACCAGGAGGCAATGAACGTGGTTGCCCGTGACCTGCTCAAGCAGGTCGGCATCTCGAAGAACATCCCGCCGACGACGCCGATCGGCTCGCTCTCCGGCGGCGAGCGGCAGGCGGTGGCGATTGCGCGCGCCATGCATTTCGACAGCGATCTCATCATCCTCGACGAGCCGACCAACAATCTCGGCGTCGCCGAAACGCAAGGCGTGCTGAGCTTCGTGCGCAGTGCCCGCGATTCCGGCCATTCCTGCATCTTCATCGCCCACAACATCCATCATGTCTTCCAGGTGGTCGACCGCATCGTCGTCATGCGCCGCGGCAAGGTGGTTGCCGACGATATCGACCCGAAGAAGACCAGCGTCGCCGAAGTCGAACGCGTCATCACCGGCATGTCGGACAAGGAGATCCATGACGCGCTGGTCGAGGGCACGCAACGGCCCAGCTGAGCAGCCGGGGGTCGGCCTGATCGTCGAGGCACTGGATCGCATCGCCACATGGTTGCGACATGAAAGCCACCGTTTCGGATATTGCCAGGAGCTGCGGCCTGTCGACCGCGACGGTCGACCGTGTGCTCAACAACCGGGCGGGAGCCAGTGCCGCCAACCGGCAGCGCGTGATGGAGGCGGCCAAGCAGCTCGGCTATCTGCCGGTCGTCGACCAGGTCGCGTTGCCCTCGCGGCCGGCGCATCTCGAATTCTTCCTGCCGATCGGCAGCAATGCCTTCATGGCCGATCTGGCCAGACACATCGAGGATTATGCGGCGCGCCTGCCGCTGGTCGCCTCCTGCCGCATCCACAAGCTCGCCGGCATCTCGCCGAGCGCCTTGCAGGCGGCCGTCGAAAACCTCTCGCTCAAGGCGAACGGCGTCGGCGTCATCGCCATCGATCATCCGAGAACGCGCAACATCTTGCGCGAGATCGTCGAGGCCGGCATCCGCCTGGTCACACTGGTGTCCGATGTTCCCGGCGCGCCCCGCTCGGCCTATGTCGGTATCGACAACCGGGTGGCCGGCCGCACCGCGGCGCTGCTGATGGGACGGTTCCTCGGCGGCCGCCAGGGCCATCTGGCGATGGTCGTCGGTTCACGCTCCTACCGCGGCCACGAGGAACGCGAGATGGGCTTTCGCTCCGTGCTCGGCGAGGAGTTCCCCAACCTAACCGTCACCAGCGCCGTGGAGATCAACGATGAGCCGGAGGTCAGTTATACCGCGACCATGAAGGCGCTGCACAACGAGCCGGAGCTGCTCGGCATCTATTGTATCGGCGCCGGGCGCTCGGGCGTGGCAAAAGCATTGCTCGAAGTCAGGCCGCAGACGAAGCCGGTGTTCATCTGCCATGATCTGACGCGCGAGACGCGCGGCTATCTCGTCGACGATCTGCTCGACGTCGTCATCGACCAGAATGCGCGGCTGATCGCCGAACAGTCGGTCATTCGCCTGCTCGGCTCGATCGCCTCGTCGGCGCCCTATCTGACGCGGAAATTCATCGAGCCGCGCCTGATCTTCAAGGAAAATGTCCCGGTGCAGTGATGTCGCGCGAGGCGATGGTCGCTCGGGCCTCGATCGTTAAAATTCGGTTGATACCGCAAATCTGCACATCACCTATGCAACTTTTGTGGTTGCCGAATCATTGGGCAATCGATAGTTTCGCAGGTGTCGGCCATCTACTCCTCCCAGATGCGATGCCGACGCTGAGTGCGGTACACCTCCTCCCGTGCCGTATTCGAAATCGAGCCCGCTGCCACCTCCTCCCGGCAGCGGGCTTTTTTTGTTCCGGCTCCGGGATAGCGGCCAATGCTTGCGGTCGGGACAGCACCGGACACGTTTGCTGATCCGCGGATCGATGAGCTTCGCTGCGACCGCCGCGGCTTGTCGGGCAGAATCCTGTCACACTTGTCACTCTCACCGGTTCGCCGGCGGCCCTATCCTGCCTCACGACCAGCAATCAATGCCGCGCCGGCCATGGTGCGGAGGATCGGCACAGGAGACGCGAGATGGCACATCGCGATGGGACGAGACATCACCCGGCGGCGCGGCCCGCAATCGAAACGTCACGTATCGTTTCGCCGCTTGCGAGACTATCTGGCCCTGAAAGACGTGATCAGGCCTTCCGCCATGCGGACGAACTGCGCGCTCGGGCCCTCGGCGCCGACGCTTTGCAGGCTGACGCGGGCGCCCTCGAGCAGAAGCGACAGCGTATCGGCGAGAAGCTCGGCCTGTCCGATACCCGCATCGCGACACAGCGAGACCAGACGCTCGCGCTGCGCTTCCTTGAGTTCCTTGATCACTTGCCTTGCCGGATGATCGGCCTCGCTCAGCTCGATGGCGGCGTTGGCCATGTCGCAACCGCGACGATCCGACATCAGGCAATCGGCCGCCATCCGGACCCAGGCATGCAGCTGCGCCAGCTTGTCGCCCGGATTCTCGGCCTCGAACTTTTCCCACATCGCGTTGGCGCTGCAAGCGGTCGCCCGCAGACATTCGATGATCAGGTCGTCCTTGGACTCGAAATGCCGGTAGAGCGTCATCTTGTTGGTGCCGGCCGCCTCAGTGATGGCGTCGATGCCGACGCCGCGAATGCCATGCTTGTGAAACATGTCCCGTGCCGTCTCCAGGATCCTGTCCCGGGGGCGAACACGCTCCACAACACCGTCTGTCATCAAAACCTCCGTGATTGCGTTTCCCGAAATTCCCTCGGCGCACCTCTTGACTAGGGTGTTACCGGTCTGTAACGTTAGAGATGTTACTTACCTGTAACACCCGCATTGCATCATGTCAAACTCGCAAGTGCCGGCCATCAACCCCGCCCCGATCGGCAAGGGGACGAACCGCACCTTACGGGCCCGGCCGGCGAGCAAGAAAACACCCGATCCGCGGCTTGCCGCGGATCAGCAAAAACCAGGAGCCGCTTCGATGTCGCAGCGCAATGATCTGACGATCGATGAAGTCGTGAGGGATCCGATGATCCGCATGCTGATGAAGGCCGACCGCGTCGACCCGCGGTCCTTCGAGGCGATGCTGCGTGCGCTGGCGGACGAACAGGCCGAGCGCCGCAATGCGCCGCGCCGCCTTGAAGATTTCGGCTTTCTCGAAGATTCCGGCTCAACACGCAGCCGGCGGCTTTCCAGGGTAGCCAGGGCGTTTGGCCGGGCCAGAGCATCGGGCGAGGCGTGCATATCATGGTAAACTTCTTCATTCATCGTCCGATCTTTGCGTCGGCGATCGCCATCATCATGGTGCTCGCCGGAGGGATCTGTTATTTCCTCCTGCCCGTCTCGCAGTTTCCCGACATCACGCCGCCCCAGGTCGTGGTCAGCGCCCATTACCCGGGCGCCAGCGCGCAGGTCGTCGCCGACACGGTGACGACGCCGCTCGAACAGCAGATCAACGGCGTCCAGGGGATGACCTATATGTCTTCGTCGAGCTCCAATGACGGCTCCTCGACGATCACCATCACCTTCGACGTCGGCTACGATCTGAGCACGGCGGCCGTCGACGTCCAGAACCGCGTTTCGCAGGCGGCTTCCTCGTTGCCGGCCATCGTCAATCAGGGCGGCGTGACGATCAAGAAGCAGAACCCGAACTTCGTCCTGATCGTCGACCTCACCTCGCCGGACGGTTCCGTCAACCCGGTCGCGCTGAGCAACCTCGCCTACTTGCAGGTGGTCGATCCGCTGAAGCGCCTGCCCGGCGTCGGCGACGTGCAGATCTTCGGTGAGCGGCGCTATTCGATGCGCATTTGGCTCGACCCCGACAAGCTCGCCAATCTCGGCATTACTGCCGTCGACGTGCAGAACGCCGTCGCCGAGCAGAACGTCCAGGTGGCGGCCGGCAAGATCGGGCAGTCGCCGGCTCCGGCCGGCACCGCCTTCGAGATGCAGGTCAACGCCGTCGGCAGGCTGAGCGATCCCAAGGAGTTCGGCGACATCGTCGTGCGGGCCAATACCGCCAACGGCTCGCTGGTCAGGCTGCGCGACGTTGCGCGCATCGAGCTCGGCGCGCTGCAATATTCTTCGTCGGCCTTCTTCGGCAAGGACCCGACGGTGGTGCTCGCGGTCTACCAGATGCCGGGCTCCAACGCGCTCGATCTGCAGCAGCGCGTCAAGGACAAGATGCAGGAGCTGTCGGCCCGTTTCCCGAAGGGCGTCAGCTACGCCATGCATTACGATACGACACGTTTCGTTTCGGCCTCGATGCACGACGTGCTGATCACGCTCGGCGAGGCGCTGGTCCTGGTCGTCGCCGTGGTGTTCATCTTCCTGCAAAGCTGGCGCACCACGATCATCCCGACGATCGCAATTCCGGTGTCGCTGGTGGCGACGCTGGCCGTCATGCATATGCTTGGCTTCTCACTGAACATGCTCAGCCTGCTCGGCATGGTGCTGGCGATCGGCCTCGTCGTCGACGACGCCATCGTCGTCGTCGAGAATGTCGAACGCCAACTTGAGGCCGGCCTCAAACCGCTGGCTGCCACGCGTACCGCGATGGCAGAGGTTACCGGCCCGATCATCGCCACGACCGCCGTGCTGATGGCCGTGTTCGTGCCGGTCGCCTTCATTCCCGGCGTGTCCGGCCGGCTCTACAACCAGTTCGCCCTGACTGTGGCGATCTCCTTCGGCATCTCGGCCTTCGTCTCGCTGACGCTTACCCCGTCGCTCAGCGCCGCCTTCCTGCGCCACCGGCCGGAAACGCAGTTCGTGCTGTTCCGCTGGTTCAACATGGGCTTCGAACGGCTGGCGCATGCCTATGCGAATGGTGTGCGCATTCTCATCCGCCTGCGCTGGATCATGCTTGGCGTGTTCGCGGCCGGACTTGTCGCGACCTATTTCGTCTGGCAGCGCCTGCCCTCGACCTTCCTTCCGGTCGAGGACCAGGGCTATTTCTTCGTCGTCATCCAGCTCCCCGACGGGGCCTCGCTGGAACGCACCGACGCGGTGGCGCAAAAGGCACGCGACATCCTGCAGAACACGCCCGGCGTCGACATCGTCGGCTCGATCAGCGGCTTGAACTTCCTGACCAGTGCCGCGCAGTCGAATTCGGCGGTCGAATTCGCTATCCTGAAGCCATGGGACGAACGCGGCCCCGATCAGAGCGCGTCTAAGCTCGTCGCCGACGTGCGCAACAAGCTGCTGCAAATTCCAGAGGCTTTTGCGCTGAGCTTCGACCCGCCGTCGATCCCAGGCATTGGCACCACCGGGGGCTTCGAGTTCCAGGTCGAGGACCTGACCGGCCGCGGCAGCGTGGCGCTCAACGATGCGACGCAAGCGGTGATTGCCGAGGCGCGCAAGCAGCCCGAGCTCAACCCGCAGCAATTGTTCTCGTCGTTCTCGACCTCGACGCCGCAGTTCAACTACGATCTCGATCGCGCCAAGGCGAAGCTGCTCGGGCTCAACCTGCCGGACGTGTTCAATACGCTGCAGATCTATCTCGGTTCGCTCTATGTGAACGATTTCAACCTGTTCGGCCGCACCTTCCGGGTGACGATCCAGGCCGACAAGGATTCTCGTGCCGGTCCGGCCGACATTTCGCGGCTCTATGTCCGCAATGCGTCGGGTGGCATGGTGCCGCTGAGCACGCTGGGCAAGCTTGTGCCCGTCGTCGGCCCCGAGACCGTGCCGCACTACAACAACAATGCGTCGGCCCTGATCAATGGCGGCGCCGCCCCCGGCTTTTCGTCCGGCCAGGCGGTGGCGGCAATGGAACGTGCCGCTGCCACGGCGTTGCCGAGAGATTTCGGCTACGAATGGACCGGTATCACCTATCAGGAGCTCAAGGCAGGATCGATCGCATCCGTCGTCTTTGGTCTCGCGATCGTCTTCGTCTTCCTGATCCTCGCCGCGCAATATGAGAGCTGGGCGATGCCGTTCATGGTGCTGCTTGCGGTGCCGCTCGCACTGTTCGGTGCATTCGTCGTGCTGTGGCTGCGCGGCATGCAGATCGACGTCTATTCGCAGATAGGCTTCGTCATGCTGATCGGACTGGCGGCCAAGAACGCGATTCTGATCGTCGAGTTTGCCCGGCGCCGGCGCGAAGAAGGCCTCAGCATCGTCGACGCCGCGATGGAAGCGGCGCGGCTTCGGCTGCGACCGATCCTGATGACCGCCTTCGCCTTCATCCTCGGCGTGCTGCCGCTGATGTTCGCTACAGGTGCAGGTGCGGCGAGCCGGCAGTCGATCGGCACCACCGTCTTTGGCGGCATGGTCGCGGCGACGATCCTGTCGCTGGTGTTCGTGCCGGTCTTCTATGCGGTGATCGAGCAGCTGCGCGAGCGCCGCAGCGAGAGCGAACCGGTTTCCGAAGCGACCGAACAACCAACTGCCGAACCCGCCTTCGAGCCATTGGCCGAAGCGGCTGAATAGGACTGGAGAATTGATCATGCGTAAATGGAAAATCGCGCTGGGAACGGCCGTCGCCCTTGGGGCCATTTCGGTGGCGAGCGTTCACCTGCTCGACATGGGCAGCCTCAGCCTCAACGCCGGCACAGCCGGGGCGGCAACCCCCAAGCCGGAAGCCTTTGTCATGCCGGTGCCGGTGGTGAGCGTCGTCAAGAAGACGATCCCGATCTATCTCGACTACGCCGCCCGGGTGGAGCCGATCCGCAGCATCACGCTGCAGGCGCGCGTGCCGGGCTATCTGCAAGAGCAGGTCGCCACCGACGGCAGCGACGTTGCGAAGGGCGACCTTCTCTACAAGATCGCGCCGGAGGATTTCCAGGCTGCCCTCGAGCAGGCGAAGGCGCTTATCCAGCGCGACACGGCGACGCTCGATTATGCGCGCTCCAATCTCGGGCGCGGCAGCGAACTCGCCAAGAGCGGCTATCTCGCCAAGGACGTGTTCGACCAGCGCACCAGCACCTTGCGTGAGGCTCAGGCCTCGCTTGCCGTGAACCAGGCCGCCTTGCGGACCGCCGAGCTCAATTTGAGCTATACCGAAATCCGTGCCCCGTTCGCGGGACGCATCGGACGCAGCCAAGCATCCGTTGGAACGCTGGTCAGCGTCGCCGGCACGGTGCTCAATTCGCTGGTGCAGCTCGATCCGATCTACGTCACCTTCAATCCGAGCGAAACGGACCTGACACAGATCGAGGAAGCCCGGGCCGCGGGACCGATCAGTGTCGACGTCCTGCTTCCCGGTGAAACGGAACCGCGCCAGAAGGGCGATCTTACCTTCATAGACAACACGATCGATCGCTCGACCGGCACGATCACGGCACGGGCGACGGTCGGCAACGGCAAGTTCACGCTGCTGCCCGGCCAATATGTCCGCGTCCGGCTGCACGTCAAAGAGCAGCCCGATGCGCTGATGGTACCGCAGACGGCACTCGGCTCAGGCCAGCTCGGCAAATACCTCTATGTCGTCGGCAAGGACAACACGGTCGACCAGCGTATCGTTTCGCTCGGACCGACCAATGGCGATCAGGTCGCCATCTTGAGCGGTGTGGCCGAAGGCGACCGGGTGATTACCGGGAATCTGCAGAAGATCGGCCCGGGAATGCCGGTCTCGCCGCTGCCCGAGAAACCGGCCACCTGATAACCCCCATCAGGTCCGGTCCCGCGGCGCCCTCGGCTCCCACGCCAAGGGCGCCGTTTTTGCTGATGTTTTCGACACGGCCGATTCAAGCCGTAGTGCGAACGGCGGCTCTGGCGACGATGGCAGCATAGAGGCGCTCTCCAACTGTGAAGGCAGTTTGTGGATCAGCAAACGAGACATCCATCCAGCCGACGGCTTGTCGCGGCCACACGTATCACTCGCGCGAACGCCCGCTTCGACCTGGTTGGATGGACTGCTGGATTTAGGCGGCATAAGGCACCGTCTTCCAGGTCAAATCCTGGCGCAACCGTTTCGCCGGTCAGGCCGCCTGCAGGATACGGATCCCGTGGCGTCCGGTAAGCTCGATCACGCGGCTAATCATGCCAGCGGTCGGCGGGCCGGAGGGCGCGTCCTTGGATGCAGCCTCTTCGAAGAATGCGATCATCTCGTCGTCGACGATCGCCATGAAAATAACCGGCACGGGACCAGCATTGCGATAGCCATGGGGTGCGTTGCCCGGAATGGTGACGACATCACCGGGTTCCACCTCATATTCTTGCGCGACCCCATCGATCATTGTCCATATCGTGAGGGTGCCCTCGAGAATGCGGAAAATTTCCGCGGAAGGATGCGTGTGGGGCGGCGTGCCGCTTCCAGGAGGTACCGTGACGTCGATCACGTTGAGTGCCGTCCCAGCGAGCTTTGCCCGGACAGCGACCTGATCGCCCATCACCCAGAAGCCTTGAACCGAATCGGTCGGATGGACCGTCGCTTTGGTCTTATGCCAAGTCACTTGCTTTTTCCTTTCGAACAGCGCCTTGCTGCGATTTTGCCGCATTGAGCAAGGCGCGAATTGCCCAGGCGGCTGCCTCTCCGGCCTCACGGCCGGTAAGACCCCAGTAGTCTTTCATCGTCTGCCAGGCAGTGGCGCTGAACAGGAGCTGGATCACGGCCTCAAGCTGGCGCGCCGCCTTCGGGTCCATTGCGTTTGCGACTTGCGAAAGGCTGCTCTGAAAGGCACGTTGCCGCTCACCATTGGCTTGCAGGCGCATCTCGCGCCCGGTAGCGCTCGCATGCGAGGCTCTGACTACGCCTTCGATTGCGTCCAACGAGGCGAAAAGGTCGGGAGGAAGATCGATCAGATCCTGCTCCCGCTCAGGCCAGAACCGCACTCCCAGAGAGGCATTGGTGCTGGCCCAAAAGGCCTCCAAAAGCGCTTCCTTCGTCGGGAAATGGCGGAAGATGGTCCGTCGGTTTACGCCCGAAACCTCGGCAACCTCATCGAAGCCAAGGAGGCTGTACGGATTTTGCTCCAGAATCGTTCGAATGGACGCGAGGATGCGCTCGCGCGTGGCCTGCGCCTGCTCTGCCCGCAGCGGGCTCTCGTATTTCTGAGTCATCGTTTGTGAATTCATGTCACTGCTAGTGACACAAACCTTCCCAGTCGTCAATGGACATTGCGAAGGCTACGCACCGGGCCGTTTCCCGCTGCGAGAAGCCAGCTGACGCTCAGCGGCCGGGACCTAGTCGGCTTGCATGGCCAGGCTGGCTGAGGCCGGAAGGGCGCCAATGTCTCCAGGATCGCGAATCCAGCTCTTGTTAGATTGTCGACAATCTGCTTGTCTTGCTTTCGGTTCCCTGGAGCAGCCGAATGGCAAAGCTGGATTTCAGTCCGATCGCCGACACGACAAGACGCGCCGAGATCGTGGGGCTGCTCCGGCGGGCGATCCTGACCGGCCAGCTGGAACCGGGACAGAAGCTCAACGAACTCAGGATTTCCGAGCAGATGCGGGTGAGCCGCGCGCCGCTGCGCGAGGCGATGCGCGAGCTGGTGCAGGAAGGCATCCTGACCAGCATTCCCTACGCCGGAACCTTCGTCATCAACGTCACCGCCAAGGACATCGACGACGCCTATTCGCTCAACAAGGTGCTCGACGAGTTCGCCATCGAGCGGACCTGGCCGGTTCGCGACCAGCGCTTCTTCGACGAACTCGACCGGCGCCATGCGGCGGTGAAGCAGGCGACGCGCGACCTGGACACCACGCGACAGATCGAAACGGCGCTGCAACTGCATGGCCTGATCCACGAATGGGCCGACAATTCGGTGCTGCTTGAAACGTGGCAACGGCTGACCAGCCGGCTGCAGATGTATTTCGCGTTGCACCAGCGGGCGCGCAACGAGCCGGTGCCTGCCGTAGGTGCTCACGAGACCTATGTTCGGCTGCTCAAGGGCAGCGACATGCGCGCCGCACAGCGCCACGCCAAGGACCATATCGACCTGGATTTCGAAGAACTGCTCGCCTATGCGCGCGGGCTGGAACAGCGCGGCTCAAAGGGCGCCGGCGCCGATCGTGCCGGCCGACCTAGAGGCGGCTGAGCCCGACAAATTTGACGGACATCCCGGAACACAGACAACGGACAGAACACGTGCAGATCAAAACCATCAAGGCCTACCATGTCGTGCAGCCCTTCGTGGATGGGCCTTACCGCATGTCCAAGGGGCGTGTCGCCGATGCGTTCGACGCGGTGATCGTCGCCGTCATCGCCGATAGCGGGCTCACCGGCTGGGGCGAGATGGCGCCGCTTGGCAATTTCTATTCGCCTGCCTTCGCTGCGGGTACTCGCGCCGGCGTCGTCGAGATCGCGCCGCATCTCATTGGCCATGACCCACGCGGGCTTGCCAGTATCAACAGGCTGATGGACACGGTGTTCAAGGGCCATCCCTACATCAAGTCGGCGCTCGACATGGCATGCTCGGATCTCGCGGCGCGCGCCGCCGACGTGCCGCTGGTCACGTTGCTTGGCGGCCGCGAAAGCGAGACGGCCGAACTCTACAAAGTCGTCACCCACGGCACGGTCGACGCGATGGCCGCGCTCGCCAAGCACATCGTCGGGGAAGGATTTCATCGGCTGCAAGTCAAGGTCGGCGGCAACGTCCATGACGACATCGAACGCGTCACAGCCGTCGCCGCCGCCGTGCCGAAGGGCACCGTCATCTTCTGCGACGCCAATGCCGGTTGGACGCCTTACCAGGCGCGCCAGTTCGCCGATGCGACGCGCAACATCGACTATACGTTCGAGCAGCCCTGCACGACGATCGACGAATGCCTGTCGGTGCGCCGCTCGCTCGACAAGCCGATGGTGCTCGACGAATCCGTCGCCTCGCTGGACGACATGCTCGACATCCACCGCAAGGGCGCGGCCGACGGGCTGACGCTGAAGATCTCGCGCCTCGGCGGCATCACCAAGACGCGCCAGATCCGCGACCTTGCCGTCGACCTCGGCTTCATGATCACGGTCGAGGACACTGGCGGCGCCGAGATCGACACATCAGCCATGGCGCATCTGTCGCTGTCGACGCCGGAGGAGCGCCGGCTGCACGCCATCGCCTTTCACGAATGGGTGACGGTGCGCACCGCATCCAACATGCCGCCGGTTTCGGGAAGCCGTATGGGCATTCCGGATGGGCCGGGCCTCGGCATCGATGTCGTTCCCGGCCTGTTCGGTGCGCCCTTCTTCGAAATCGGCAGCTGAGCTGCAACAAGGCTGCACCCAATTATCCTGAATATGCCGCGTCCTTCTGACTGCGGAGGCACGGCCGTGTGGATTGACCGCTCATCCAATCGTCTTCGGCCGATTGCAGAGCGACAATGCCCAATTGCCGGTTGAAATATTTTTCATTTGCAAATAGAAATGTTCAAAACGTTGATTTGGACGCTGCGGCGCGTCAGGAACTGGAGGAAGCGACATGTCCCATCCGCAATTTGCAGCGGAACTTCTGCAGCGCGCTGAACAGCAGGGGCCGATCACCATCGGGCTTGCCGGCGCCGGACAGATGGGCACCGACATCGTCGTCCAGGTCGCGCTGATGCCGGGCATGCGGATCGGCGCTATTTCCGAAGTCAGGCCGCAGGCAGCGATCGACGCGGCGCTGCTCGCTGGCCATGACCGTTCCGACATCGTCCAGGCCGGCAATGCGGCCGCGATCGACCGCGCCATCGAGGCCGGCAAGATCGCGGTGACCGAAGATTTGCATGCGCTGGCGGCGGCCGGCCGGATCGACGTCATCATCGACGCGACGGGCAATCCCAATATCGGCACGCTGTTCGCGCTGGAAGTGATGAAGAACGGCAAGCACATCGTCATGCTCAATGTCGAGGCCGACATCACCATCGGCCGCTTCCTCAAGGAAGAAGCGCGCAAGGCTGGCGTCGTCTATACCGGTGCGGCCGGCGACGAGCCGGCCTGCACGCTGGAGATCATCGGCTTTGCCAAGAGCCTCGGCTTCAACATCATCGCCGCCGGCAAGGGCAAGAACAATCCGCTGAAGATCGACGCCATGCCGGCCGACTACGAGAAGGAGGCGGCCGAGCGCAACATGAATGCGCGCATGCTGGTCGAATTCGTCGACGGCTCGAAGACGGCGATCGAGATGGTGGCGATCGCCAATGCGACCGGCCTAGTGCCCGATGTGCCGGGCATGCACGGCCCAACCGCGACGCTGGAGGAGTTGGCCAGCGTGCTTTGCCCGCGCGAGGATGGCGGCGTGCTGCATCGCAAGGGCGTTGTCGATTACTCGATCGGCAAGGGTGTGGCGCCCGGTGTGTTCTGCATCATCGAGACCCGGCATCCGCGTGTGCTGGAGCGCATGATCGACCTCAAGGTCGGCAAGGGCCCCTATTTCACGATCTTCCGGCCCTATCATCTGACCAGCCTGGAAGTGCCGCTGTCGGCGGCGCGCGCCGTGGTCTACAAGCGGGCCGACATGGAGCCGCTCGACCATCCTGTGGCCGAGGCGGTGGCGGTCGCCAAGAGCGATCTTGGCGTTGGCCAGTCGCTCGGCATGATCGGCGAGAATGACTACCGCGGCTTCGCCATGACCTGGGGGGATGCGCGCGCCCGCGGCGCCCTGCCGCTCGGCCTTGCCGAACGCGCCAAGGTGGTCAAGCCGCTCAAGACCGGCGACTTCCTGACCTATGAAAATTGTGTACCCGACGATTCGATGGTGATAACCCAGATCCGCCGCCGTCTCGACCAGTCGGACGGACGGTTCGTTACAAACGCAGCCTGACCCCGCCGGATCTCCGCCTGATGGACGATGTCGTAATCGGGATCGACGCCTCGACCACGGCCGTGAAGGCGATTGCCTTCGCGCGCGACGGCGAGGAGCTGTTCCAGGCGCGCGAGCCGTACCCGCTTTCAAATCCGAAGCCCGGCCATTTCGAGCAGGACGCCGAACATTGGTGGACGGCGCTGCTTGGCGCATTGAAGCAGGTCACCGAGGCGGTCGGCGCTGCGCGGGTGGCGGCGATCTGCATCGCCCATCAGCGAGAGACCTTCACGCTGGTGGACAGCGCCGGCAAAGCACTCATCCCGGCGATCCTGTGGCTCGACGAACGCGCCCGGCCGCAGGTTATCAGGCTTTCGGCCGAACTCGGCCGCGAGGCGATCCGCGACTGGAGCGGCAAGCCGCCGGACCCGACGCCGGCGCTCTACGCCATTGCCTGGCTTGCCGAGCACCAGCCGCAAGTGCTTCGCCAGGCAGCGGCACTGGTCGACGTGCACGGTTTCTTCGTCCAGCGGCTGACCGGGCGATTGGTCACCAGCACCGCGAGTGCGGACCCGCTCGGGCTGCTCGATGTCGAGAAAGGTACCTGGCATCCCCGCCTCGTTGCGGCCGCCGGACTGCAGATGGAGCAATTACCCGAGCTGGTCGCGCCAGGCGTGGTCTGCGGCAGTCTTTCCGCAAGCATAGCCCAGCTGACCGGCCTGAGGGCCGGCACGCCGATCGTTGCCGGCGCTGGGGACGGCCAGGCGATGGGCCTCGGCATGGGCGTCTACGGCGAGGGCAAGAGCTATCTCTCGCTCGGCTCCGGCGTGGTCAGCGGCTGCTATTCCGGCAAGGTGAAAACCTCGGACGCCTTTCGCACGCTGGTGTCGCCGACCGGCTCCGGTTTCATGCTGGAGACCGTGCTGCGCTCGGGCATGCAGCTGGTCGACTGGATCGTGCGAACCACCGGTTCGCCCTCGGCGGCAGCGCTGGAGAAAGTGGCGCTGGATGTTGCCGCGGGCAGCGAGGGCCTGCTCATCATGCCCTATTGGGCCGGCGTCATGAGCCCGTATTGGGACGGTGCGGCGCGCGGCGCCATTGTCGGCCTGTCGCTCGATCACCGGCCGGAGCATCTCTTCCGCGCTGTCCTGGAAGGCATCGCCTTCGAGCAGGCCGTCGCCACCGAGGCCATGGAAGCCCAGGCCGGCGGACCGGCGGCGATGATCGCCGCCGGCGGCGGCACCAATTGCGCGCTGCTAATGCAGATCATGGCAAGCGTGCTCGAGCGGCCGCTCTCGGTTTCGCCGGTCAACGAAGCCGCCGCACTCGGCGCTGCCATGCTGGCGGCAGCGGCTGTCGGCTGGTTTGCCTCGCCGGAAGCCGCAGCAGAGGTAATGGCTGCCGCTCCCACCAGGCATGTCGATCCGGTCGACGGGCTTGTCGCCGCCTATCGCAGCCGCAAGGAAATCTACCGCGACCTTTACCAGGCGACGCGCGATATCCACACCCGCCTCGGCGCTCTCGGCGAAATCTAGAGCGTCGGACGTTCAGTTTGAATCGCGAGGGATTCCAGTGAGGCGTGGTTCATGATTCACTTCCTGTAGGAGGTGATTTG
>NZ_JAMYVK010000064.1:0-31825 GCF_040323975.1 Mesorhizobium sp. M0019
TGCTGCACAGCGCGAGATTTTCGGCCAGCATTTCTTCAGTGCGTTGAAGCGCGAGCTCGGTCCGGTGGATGCGCTGCCTGGCATTGGCAACTTCCGATGTCAAAATATCGGCCGCCATCCCGTGGCCGTGAGGTTCCATAGTGTCCATGGGTTTCTAATACATGGGGGGCGATATCGTTCCCTGATGTCGGGCGAAACGGCGGGCCGCAGAAGCGCGATGGGCCGAATGACCAATGCGCGCCCTGTCAAAACAGCGCCGGAAACAGGCGAACGGCTTCGGCCGCTCTACATCCCACGGGCAGAGGCGATCACGGTCCAGAGGGCCATTGATCTGGTCAGGTACGACTACAACGTAAGCGAAGACACACTCAGGCGGCTGGTGATCAAGCACCGTCTTCACAACCAGACAATGCCCGGTGTTCCGTGAAGAATAAGCGTTCCCGGTTTGGCTATGGCGCTCGCCGGCGATGATGACGCGCTTGCGCGGTTGAGGCGGGACGATCGCGAGCATCCGGACGTAACCCGGTATTTCAAGCGGCTAGGCATCCCGCGATCCTGACCTGCTATCAAAAGTTATGGTCGCGCCGACTGTCTAAAGTAGACGTTAAGTAGATGTCGCGGCCTGACAGGCCCCACACATGACCATACGTGCGGAATTCCTCGACGAGGCCGCGCGTGCGATTCTCTTGCCTCGAAACCGGGGCCGGAGATTAACGGGAATGCCGTTTATCGGTAACCACCCCTGGGCTGGCCATCCGGGACCGAATAGTCTCCTTGCCGTCAGCGAGCTCTCCCGGAGGCGCCGGAGGAGCACGTAAAGGAATGCCAGCTAGCGCATGCCCCTGATGAACGTGGCCGCGCAGCTCATTGACGATCGCCATGTATGCGCCGAGCGGGATCGCGTCGAAAACCTCGAGCACGGCGGCCATGCCCCGCTCCACTAGGTCCGGACAGGCCAGCAGCAAGTCAGAGACGGCCGTCAGGCTGCTTTCTTCGATGAGCGCGTGGTTGGCCGCGGCCCTCAGCCAAGACACACAGGACCAACCGTGCATGCTCAGCGCCATGATTGTCGATCAGCCGGCGGATGGAGCCGACGGCGCGCGTCTGGCTTTCTTCGGATAGCGGCCCTTGGGGACGATCTCTACGTCGAACTCGCCACAGAGCGCGTCAACTCGCGGGTGACGTAGAGTGCAGATCCGCGGCTCCAGCCTTCTCGCGCAAGCATTCGGCGTCTCCGCATGATCGAGGCACGATGTTTGCACAAATGTAACGGCCGCTGCAAGAGTGATGCACGATGGACAGTGGTGGGCACGCGTTGACGAGACGTCAAGCGTTCAGGATTTTCGCTTCCTTGGCGGCGCTGAGAAATGCCACGCGCGCTATCTCCGGTGCGCTGCCGCCGCCGAGCACCTTCATGCACGCCATGCGAGCCTGGATGCGGCGCCCGGTTTCTCCAATGGGCCAGCGGTAAAGCAGCATTTCGGCGGCTTCGCGGGTGCTCGAAACACTGACTTTGCCCGAGGACAGCAAAACGGTCACGGGCTCTTCGAACGTGCCGACGTCTCGTTCGCAGGTCATATGCTGGTCTCCTTTCGCAACCTCCCCAAGACCTTACGGGTGAACCCTCCGTTCCGTTGCGTCACGTTTGTCCCGGTGGGCGAACATTCTGTGAGGATGGGAGCTCGTCCAGAGCGCGGGCTTGATCGCTCAGACTGGACTCGCCAACGCGTTGCGGTTCTCAACAGCGAGAACCGTCCTTATCGCACGGGCCACTTGCCGGCGCAGGCATCCGCAGACGGAAGTCAATACTCATTTCTGGGGATGGAAATCTCGCGTGCAGATCGGCGAAGCTGGGCAACAGGAGTGAACGTCATGACCGTTATTGCCCATAGCATTGCCAGCGACCCCCACGGAACATGGCGGGTTGTCTTCTTGCCTGAAGAGCTGCATCTCTACGTGGAGTTCAATCGGCCAGGCGCCGGCACGAATCCCGTCGACTGGATGAGTCTCGACGACTTCCTTGCACGGCGCCCAAAAGATGCTCTCCACCAGCGGGCGCGCGACAGACTGGTCTCGCTTATTTGCAAGGCGCTTGGGGCCTGTCCCGGCTGACGCCCAACCGTTCTATCGACTTGGGAAATAGCCTGTACTTCTATCCAAAGGCGATGGGGGAAAGCGCTATGGGCAGGCGGAAGAATGATCGCGGTTTTGGCCGCGGCTCTGGTGATTGCCGGTTGCCAGAACAGCGGGTACTTCCTGAAAACATACAGCGCTTCTGTCGCGCGCAAGCACGTCGTCCAGACCGCTGGCGGTTCATTCTGGGTCTTCGATCGTCCGGACCTTGGCAAGATCATGACGACACCGTCGCCAGGCACTATTGCCGCTCCGGCGATCATCAGTGGCGCAACAGTCGGGCTCGTGAAGCTCGATCCGGTGGTTGCTGCGCACCAAGCCTTCGCCCTGCAGTACCTCGCTCAAACTGGCCGGACCTGCGAGATAAAAACCAGCGTCGAGATTTGGCGCCCGGAGTTTGAACACACCTACGTTTGCTCAAACTGAGGGTCGGGAGTCGCGAGCGCAAGAGCGAATCGTTGCTGCGTTGCGCATCGCCCTCTAGGCCGCCGGCGTCGAGTTCATCCCGGAGAACGGCGGCGGCGCCGGCGTGAGGCTCCGCAAACCTTAGCTTAGGTTAGGCCGTAGACTCATTACTGCGCAGCCACACACCTGCTTTTCGCGATCGGACGAAGCGGTTGCAACAGGTGGTGCGCGGGCAATAGCGCTGAGGCAGGTCGCGCCATGGCGCACCGGAGCGCAGCACCCAGAAGATACCGTTCAGCACGCGGCGATCATCAACACACGGCACACCTCTTGGCTTGTTGGGTAGCAGCGGCTCGATCACCATTCAAGGTCTGTCAGACCATATCGGCTCATGGTGAGCCCTGAATCAGAATCCGGCGCGATGTGGAGTGTCAGTAGGACGTTTCGTTCGTCACCTCTCACCTTATCGAGCAGTGAAGGAAATGCATCGCACATTGCGCGGCGAACGTGCTCCGCAGGGATTTCCGGCAGAAGCTCTTGGTTGCGGTCGGGCCGAGCAAGGGGCGAGCTTCTTGCCGGGCCTGCGCCAACACCAGAGTGAGTTCGGGGCGGAGACAAGCTGTAGAACCTCGCCTGGTTCGAATGCTTCCCGTAACGACACGAAAACTCATTCCCGACCGCCTGTGCCGATGATCTCCGGGGATACGCCACGACGCCTGCTTGATTTATGCGGGAGTCTCCCGACTACGTTGCTGGATGGGTAGCACGCCACAACTTGAGACGGTTTTGATCGAGATGATTGTCCAAGCTGCAGATTTTCGCCGGCCAGCTTCGATTCCGTAGCAGGCGACTGCGCCGATAAATCTGGAGGCCGAATACTCTTCAATGTTCGCGTTGACAGCTATGTGGATGTTCAGCGAGTTGCGCCCTCGCGAGCAAATCTGACGAGGGAATGACTCCTTTGCTTCTGCTGTTGGATCGTACGGGGACGTCGATCAAGATCCATGAGGTGCGGGTTGAGGACTACCCGTTGGTAGTCTCCATCGCCGATTGGGCCAATCAGCCCCTTCACTCGCAAGCCATTACCAGCGTCAATGTCGAGGTTACCCTGCTCCTGGACTCTGTCGCATCGGAAGCACGGCCGGATTAGCTGAATTGCGGACTCAGCCGATGTTAGCGGGGCCTACGCGTTATGAACGGGCCCGCACTCCTCCTGCTCCTTTGTGCATTCCACACTGCCTTTTATGCGACTTTCGAAGCACAAACGGTGAACGGCGGTGCAGCTGTTGGCGCGGCAAATAGCTAAGCTCAACTATCCGGCTTGAGCCCAATGCCTATAGGTACAAAGTCGCTCAGGGCTGCGAGCCGGACGGCTCGGCCGGTACACTCGACATCACTGCCGGTCTGGCCACCTATGCAGGGGATAACTCCGAAGTTCCCTTTTTGTTCTTTTCGAGGCCGCTGCGTTCCTGTATACATCAGGACATTCTTTCTGCCCCTTTTCTCCCGAGGGAGTGCCCGATGACTGTCCAGCCCAGGACTCTCAATGAGCCGACAATCAGCTGTCCCAGCTGCAAGACCGACATCAAGCTCAACGAGTCGCTCGCGGCGCCGCTGATTGCGGCCACGCGCGAGGAATACGTACGGCGATTGGCGCAGAGCAACGCCGTCATGACGGCCCGGGAGGAAGAGCTTCAGCGCAAGCAGGCCGCGATCGACGCCGCCCGTGAGGACATCGACAGCCAGGTATCCGAAAAGCTCAAGCTTGAGCGTGCTGGAATAGTCGCCGAAGAGGCCCGAAAGGCAAAACTGCTGGTCTCGACAGACCTTGAGGACAAGGACAGGAAGCTTGGCGAGATGGAGGCGACGTTGAGGGCGCGGGACGAGAAGCTTGCCGCAGCGCAGTTACAACAGGCCGAGTTTATGAAGCAGCAGCGGGCGCTCGACGATGAAAAGCGGGAAATGGCGCTGACCATTGAAAAGAGAATCCAGGAGGGGCTGGACGCCGTTCGCATCAAGGCCAGGACCGAAGCCGAAGACGGCCTCAAGATGAAGGTGGCCGAGAAAGAGGAACAGATCGCCGGCATGCAGCGTCAGATCGAGGAGCTAAAGCGCCGCGCCGAGCAAGGTTCCCAGCAGCTTCAGGGCGAGGTCCTTGAGCTTGAGTTGGAGTCACTGATCGGCAGCCGCTTCCCGATGGACATCATCGAACCGGTCGCCAAAGGTGAGTTCGGTGGTGATGTGCTGCAGCGCGTGGTGGGGCCGGCCGGCCAGCCCTGCGGCGCGATTCTGTGGGAATCAAAACGCACCAGGAATTGAAGCCAGGGCTGGCTGGGCAAGCTCCGGACGGACCAGCGCGCTGCCAAGGCTGACATCGCGTTGATGATCTCCGAGGCGCTGCCTGCGGGCGTGGAAACGTTCGATTTGGTGGATGGCGTCTACATCGCCCATCCCAAATGCGCGATGCCGATAGCGATCATGCTCCGGCAGTCCCTTATCGAACTCGACAACTCCCGCCTCGCGCAGGACGGGCAGGCAACTAAGATGGAACAAGTCTACGGCTACCTGACGGGCCCCCGGTTTCGTCACAGGGTCGAGGCGATCGTTGAGAAATTCTCCGATATGCAGGACGATCTCGCGAGGGAACGCAAGGCCACGGTACGCCTATGGGCCAAGCGGGAGGCTCAGATACAGGGCGTGATCGAGTCGACCGTCGGGATGTACGGCGACCTACAGGGTATCGCGGGGAAGGTCATGCAGGAAATTGAGGGCCTCGAGGTTGTTGCTATCGATGCGGCTGCAGCGGTTGGAGCCGACACCATAAACGGTCCGACAAGCGACTGCCCCAAGCCGGGCGTTCCCCGTTGCGCCCGATCGCCGCCTAGATGACTGGGAAGGTGGCAAGATTTCCGGCGAATGAACGCATTTGGAGCCGACGATCTTGTATTTTCCGCGGTAGCCGAACAAAGCCAAAAGCTGTCAAGAAGCCACTGCGAGGCGTCCCATGCGTGGAATATGTCCTTGTCGTAGGTGAAGGGCGTCGGATGGGTGACCCCATTGCGAAATCGGTCAGCAATAAAATCCCGTCGTGCGCCGGTTGCCCCTTCTTCGCTTTCAGGCGCTTGCGAAGGAGGTCGGATTGATCAGCTGGATCCCCCTCGATCTTGAGCAGGCGCGCACAGGCCCTGATTTGCCCGGCTAGGCTCACACTCCCCGCGTAAATCCGAGACATCAGAAGCCGTTCCGATCGGCGTTGCGGACCTCACCGTATCCGACGCGCGTGCCTTTCACGAAACCCAGGAAGGAGCATACCCGACCGAGGAATTCATAGACCTTGTCGGCCTTCAGTGGCGTCCCATCCGATGACCGAAGCGCCGCCCGATGTGAAATGGTGCGGATGAGCGGCAGGCTGGCACCCCCGCCGCTCACCGACTGGAAGTGATTGAATGGCCGCACGGTAACTGCCAAGTTGCCGAACTCCAGCACGACCCCTACCTTTCTTCGGATGGATTGCCGGACCGCACAGAATGACGGCCTCGGCCAATCCCTTGGATTTCCCGCAAGATCCAGTGGCGAGAACCGTGACGTCGCTGAAAATTCTTCGTGCCCGACAAAATGATACTTATGGGAAACCATCAGGAACTCGGCTGTCGTAACACCTTCGAACGTGACCTTAAGATCCTGATCAATGCTGGCAATCCCCGGCCTGAGAGGCCCTGTCCATCTCAGCTGGCGGTCAAGATGCTCATCGAGCCGCAACGAGGCATCCCTGAACTCACAGGGCTTGCCGTCGAGTGGGCCCATGCGCCTTGCCCTCGTAGAAGGAGACGGCCGAGTGCTCTGCGGTCAAACTAGCCTCCCAGCTCGGTCTCCGAGGTATTAAAAGCGCCGGTCGCTCAGCTGCTGGATTGGCCCGCGTTGGGGCCCCTTAGGAGTGTCTCAACGCCACGGTCGCCGGCTATGTCGCCAGGTCGCGACGTTTTTAACGCGGTGCCCCCACAAACCGTGTCGCGATCTCGAGGCTGCCGCTCTCTCGGGTGATGCGTTCAAGGATCCGGTCAGGATAGCAGCCATGACCGAAGGCTGGAACGATTCGCCGCCAGCTCGCCACCACCTTCGACTTCGCCCCGCAAATCGGCGAGAGCATCTTCCAGTGCGTTGGTCATGCGGATTGCCTTTGATTACGACAGCATCTCGAACACGATTTCGTTGATCTCGCGCCCTTCGTCGGTGGAATCCAGGAGTTCCCGAATATGCCTTCGGCTTGCGGCGAAGTGGAGATCCCGATTGATTGTGAAGCCCGTCACGATGCTTTCGGCCGCCTTACCCAATTCGGTCAGCCGCCGATGGATCGGATTTTCGACATCGAAGCGAGGAATCGGCACCTCCCACACATGCTTGGCTATGTCGCGTTCGTCCTTTCCATATGTCATGAACGGCCGCACAAGCTCGGTGGTAACGGGTGCGTTCAGCACTGCGCAAAGATAGTCGGCCTCGTTGTCGGAATGAACAGAAGCCCAATAAAGGCCGTTCCCGAAGATTGCCCGTTGGTTTGAGATTTTCGCGGCGACAACATGCATCCCCGAACGGTTGTAGACGACCCGAAGCGGAGGGGTTGGAAGCTGCTTGGAAAGCTTGGATTGGTAATCGAGCTGCTCGATCAAGGAGAGGCGTTCGCTCGAGCGGTTGCTCCGCCAGATTTCTTCTGCCCTCGACCACCATTGCTGGAGCCCCTGATGCAGGTCAATTTGGCCCCGGTCGAATGCCGCCCTCGCGCCGCAAGGAATAACCGCGAACATCGGTTCCCCAGTTCGAAACGGATATACGTTGTCGCCCGTGTAGTAGGGGCGCACGAATTCGGTTTCCACCACACCCGAAATGTCGGGCAAATCCTTCCAAGGCTTCTTCTCCTGCACGCTTCGCGACGATCTGACCGCGATCTTGCCCGCAGGAATTCCCAGCGTAGAGGCTTCCTGTCTCTCGACCATGAAAGCCATGCGGGGCAGAACGTTCGCCCCCTGAGTAAAGGCTGGAGCATAAGGCGATTTCGTCAGTTGGCCGACATGCCGCAACTTCCCGTCGGTTCTTGTGAGGCTTGCCTTTGCCTCCGGCCACGACATGTTTGCCGCCTTCAATCGCCCTGTCCAGAGTTCGGCTTCCTCGGGCATCTTGCGCCCTGACCAGGTTGCGCCCACGAGAGGATTGCTGGCGTGCTCCTCTCTGTTTCCAAAGACGACACAGGCCGCACGCGGGAAAAAATGAGGCCGAATTCGACGGAGATCCCACGAAGCGGAAAACGCGATTGCGACATCACCGGACTTGCCGCCGTAATGGCCGCTTCTGAAGCCAGCATAGTGCTCGCGGTCGATTGCCGCATTCGGCAGCACCAAGCCAAACTTGCCACCAGTCTTCAAATAGAGTTCGCAAGCCCTGACGGCGAACAAGCCCGACAAGTCCTGATGCGTCGACAGCTCGCCGCCCGCCCATAGGTCGCGGGTTTCGCTCATCACCTTGAACGTTGCCTGCATTTCGATCGTCATCTTCCGATAAGCCAGCCACGGAGGATTGCCGACAAGAACGTCCACACGATTACCCGGTCGCGACAGCCACAGCGGCCTTGCCAGATTCCTGATGTAGTAGCCCCAGATGTGGTCGCGACCTTCGTCATGCAGACGGCACATCGTCTTGAACGTGCCCTCTATGGTCGAATGGTACTTTTCTTGGATCGCAAGTCTCTGCAGGACCGCTCTCAAAGTCGGAATCGGTGTTCCGGGCTTTCGGTGGGATGCCCGGTTGGCCATCTCGTTGACCAGCTCGTCAAATCTGGCCGCATCATCCAGCAGGGCATCCGGGAATGACAGTTCGTTTCCGAACAAATCCCGCTTGTCGTCGGCCCGGATGACAAGATTGCCTGCTGCCCAAAGATCGATGTTTTGCTCCTGCCATTGTAGGCTATCGCCGAGATAAACCGGAATGCGGATCGTCTTGCGATCGGGATCGATGAGCCTTTGCCGCCCGATCGCCAATAAATATGTGACGCGGGCCAGGGTGACGGCAACGGGATGTAAATCCATTCCGATGACACTGCGCGTCACGCCGTCGAGGATTTGCCCGACACCCAAGCCCTGGCTTTCCGCGGCGGCGATGTATCGCCTGATAGCATGAAACAGGAAGGTGCCCGAACCGCAGGCAGCATCGAGAACTCGCGAACCCATCGGATCGGTGACGGTTTCCTGCACGATGACATCGGCCAGCCAGTCGGGCGTATAGTACTCCCCCAGGCGTCGGCGCGTTTCCGTGCCTATGACGCTTTCATATAGGACCTTGAGGACGTCCTGCTCGACCGAGCTCCAATCAAAACGCGCCAACCGCTTGGCAAGTGTCCTGACAAAGACTTCACCGCCCTCAATTTCCACGACCCAATCGAAGAAATCGGGTTCCACCACTCCGTGGATGCCGCTTTCGTCAAACTTCTCGCCCGTCAGCAGTGCCGCAGGGTTCAAGGACTCAATTGCAAGGCCGAGAACCGCGTGCGCGATGATTTCCGCGGTGTTTACGAGAAGTGTGTGCTCGACGAAGAGAGCGTCGGTATCCTCGAACTGAGTACCGAGTGCCGAAGTGAGGAGCCGCGACCACAATGTCCGCTTCATCTTAACGGAGGGATTTTCCCGGTTGCGTAGGTAGAGAGACGAGAGGCTTGCGCGGTCCAGGGCGTAGGAGCTACTTCCGGCACCTAGCCTTGTCTCGATGTTCAAAGCGGTTGGAGCGATATCGCTCGCCGTTGCGAGCACACCTTCAAGCCATACGATAAACCGTTCAATGTCGGCGGCGTTGGCATCGACCGTGATCGATGAAACTTCGCGCAATTTCCCGTCCACGAGATCGTAGCAAATCCACTCGGTGCCGTCGGTGAGAACGCCGACATAACGGAGGCCCGTCTGCGCCATGCGGAGCTCGACATATCCGGCAAGCTGTTCGACGGCTTCAGACTTGATCTTGCCTTTGCGGAGATCTCGCTTCACCTCGATTACGGTTGAGCCTACTTCGACGTCGATCCGGCGACGGTCGCCCAGCTGCGACTCCAACGAGACGATCGTAACGTCGGATTCCTCAAGGTCGAAGGGTGCCGACAGAATAAACTGACGCACATCCGCCTGGATTTCCGATTCCGTCCGCTTATCGTTCCGCCGCGCTATCCGCGTAAATAATTCCAGCAATACAGTATCCCCCAAATCGATCGCACCATTCACCGTTCGCGCCTCTTGTGCAACCGAAAGTCTTTTTCGTTCACTGCTGCAGTGAACTGATGCACTCGCCGTAGAAGGTTTGGGTGTCCTGACCGGGCGCGCTGACGCTTACGCTGGCAGGCAACCGCAGAGAGAACTGAGCTCCTGAGCCTTAGGCCGCTGACATCAAGCTCGATCCGACACTCATGGGAACAGGCTTCGTCTGGCCGACCTGCAGCGTGTTGTCGTCCGCTCCCATGCCGCCACGGAATATCAAGATCATCGGCGGCACCTTCTCAAAATTGCAGCTTACGATGGTCAGCTCTTTGGCGGCGATGGTGATCATCGTCGTCATCCCTATCATGATCATAGTGCTGATCGTCATCAACAGGCGCTTCATCAGTATTTGAACTCCAGCGTACTACTGGTGGCATCGGATTCCATGTCGATGCAGCCCTTCAAAATCGAGTCGGACCCGCCGCCAACTTTGCCGACTTCATGGCAGTAGTTCCGCATTCTGGGCGGGATGCCTGACCAGCAGGATTTTGAGTTGTCGTGCACTTTCTGCTCCATTTCCATGCAACCGTTGTAAATCGTGGAGGACCCGACGCAAACTTCGGCCACCCGCTGGCAATAACCGGTTTCCAAACACCCTCAGCAAATCGCACATCAGCGTCGCTCAGCTCGCTCAATCAGGATTCGTCGTGCAAAACTCGTCAAGCCAGCATTTGGAACCGACCGTCATATCCGCTCCCGAAAACTGTCCGGGAATTAGCGGAATTGCTCCAACACTGTCCCGCTTTTACTGAAATGCTGTCCGCGGCGTGCCGGAAACATGCAGGCAGACTGACTGTGGATCACGTGTGTCGTGCGCTCCGCCCCGATTAGGCTAGTCTCCCGGCAGTCGCGCGCCACTGATGTTCGGCCCTAAGGCAAGCCTCCACTTCGCTCCACTCAGCGGGGACCCCATGGGCCAAATTATTGCGCAGCCTCCGTGCGCCGTGCAGATAATCGCGTACACTAAGGGGTTGACCACCAAGTTGGCGGCAAATCGGTCCCCAATCCAGCGTCTCAACGTCCTCATAGTATGAATTCGGATCAGCTCGCAGCCGCGAACGGTAGCAGCGGATCACGTCCTGCCGTCGCTCCTCCAGCCAAGGGAAGAGTACAGCTACTTGGCCACGCCACACCCGCTTCTTCAGCAAGTGAGGCTGATTGGCCGCCAGGAATAGTGGGTGGACACAATTCTCGCCGCCCCACAAGTCGTAGCTTCCTGACGGCCAATCCGGCCTGTTGGTTTTACTCCACCTATCGAGCCGCTCGTCGGCCCACTGCTTGACATCAAGGTCGGGTCGAATGGCAGAGGCGATCCGCGCTGACTGGATGCGCTCGATGACGTCAAGATCCCAAGCGCCGACTTCGACCGCTACTGCGATGGCCAGTCGGGCGGAGAGGGTGTCGGCTTTGGAACTGCCTTGCGCAGCGAAGGTCGCTCCATCGAGAGGGCCGAGTACGCCTTGGGTGGTACGCATTTGCCAGATTGGAGCATCGCACGCAGGATCTATTCGACGAGACAGAAATAAAACCGCCGGGGATGATGCCACACGTCGACCAGCCGCAGCACGGGCAAAGCGCTGCAGGTCTGCTCGGAACGCCGAGTCCTCCTCGGCACCCCAAGCTAGTATCACCGCATAATTGATATCGAGTGCGAAACCCTCGGGGGTAGACGCATTCGCGCCAAAGCTCTCGCGCAGACGCTGGGCTAAAGTTCCACGGTCCTCGCTAACATTCAACGGGCAGACCTGATCCAGGCCTTCATCTCGGATCGCCTGTTCAATCGCGTGGGCCAGCGCTGACGGATCGAACGGCTCATGCACGGCCACGGATTGCCGGTTTCCCGCTACGCGAAGCGCTTGGATAAACCGCCGCCCGCCCGGCAACCGCCAGAATTCCGGATGGCGGTTCAAGCAGCGAGTCGTCCACTGAGAAGTCGCGCGACCAGCGGGTTAAGCTGCCAGCCGGCGAACGCGTTTATTTCGGTCGTCCGGTCCAGAATGCCAAGCCTCTCCAGCACGTCGAGCGCGCTCGCAGGTGAGCGAATATTCGCGTCTTCCATCAGCGAGACGATTGTGTCGCGGTCAGCAGCGGAGAAGCTGCCATCCGCCTGATCGAGCACGAACTGGGCGGTCGATCGCAACCGAGAATCGAGCAGACCGACTTCGGTAAGGATTGCCTCAGAATCTTCAAGGAGCACTTCCGCAGCCGTCTCAGCGTTAGCTATAAATTCCTCAGCGGTCCTGCCGGGGATCCTGGTAAGAAGCGCCGGAAAGCCACCACTTGCGGTGCGTAGCCGCTCAATCGCGCCCTGGACTGGGACGGAAGCTGGGCAGCGTATACTGAGCCACTGGCGCAGGCCGCCTTCGTGCAGAGTCGCCAAGGTTAGTACAGACGCCTCCCACAGGCGGTCCCCAAAATCCTCGCCATCGAGTTCTTGCCAGTCAACTATGCGCGGTAGCAGGATAACCCGGACACCCTGGGCGGAATTGCGTTGGGCACGACGCACTTCCTTGTGTTCGGATACTGCATCAACCGCCTCGCGGCCGAGCCACGGGCCATGCGCGATGAGCAGCCCCCGCTGGTTCTGCTTCATCCGGGCTGAAACTACAGATATCGCGCGCTCCAACTCGCGAACGCTCGACGCTGGCAGGTTAATAGTTAGCAGGCGATCGTCTGCCTTGGCGATCTCCGCCACGGCTTTCGGTAGTAGCATTAGCCCCAGCGCAGCCGAACTGAGTGCGATGGTGATCGGTGGGGCCCCAAGCGTCTCAAACAACACACTCTCTTGGCGAAAAGTGAGTGGCGAGGGGCCGCCGTCCACCAGCCGGCGGGAACTGCCCGTGTCGTGTACCACCTCGTAGGGCTGATCGGCGAGCTCCTGGACCTTGTCTCCCACCTCTTGCAGCGGCCCGAGCATCGCTGCGATCCTTGCCGAGCGAATAGCATAGCGGCCATCCGACAGCCCGACCAGGACGCCGAGCCCCTCCATTTCTTTGAGCAGTCCCTCGAATGCGCTGTTCGAGGCGTCCTCCGCGAAGCCTTGAGGCCACCAGAACATCGCGTCTGCCTGAATCTCCGCGATCGACATACCTGGTCGTACATCCTTGCGATCGGCCGACTCCTGCGTGCCGAGCAAGACGAGATAGGCGATCAACCGGTAGCGCTGGTCCAAGTTAAGTGTGTTGTCGAACTTAGTGCGAACACTGTCGCGAAAGGAATTATCGTCCAGCGCTTCATTAAGCTCGGTCTCGCCGATACGGATGGGCAGCACAGCCGGGCTTTCGATGCGTGTGGAAGCCCTGCCATTAAGCCGGTTGACAAGCACCATCCCAAAGGTCTGCATCAGCGATGGATAGTATCCGACCTCGGACAGAGCGCGGCCGATCAATGCTCGGCCCGCCTCGGCGGTATTTCCGAAGGCGTAGCCGGCGGCGGCCATCGGCTGTTCGACCATGCTGCGCGCCTCGAACAAATCCTTGCCCATTAAGGGGCCGACACGGATTGGGTTGCCGAAGTGCAGTAGGGGAGAATTGGGAGCGCGCGCGAGCCGCTGTACGTCGTGCAGGCCGGCAAACACGAACTTGCAGCGGCGATCGGTGACGCGCATAAGCTCACGTACTTCGAGCAACACGGTGAACCCATTGCGGATTTCGCTGCGCAGGAAGGCATCTGCCTCGTCGATTAGGAAGAGCAGTCGGCTCGTACTATCGCTAGCCAGCCAATTGCGAATTGCGGCCTTAATGCCCTCGGAATCTGCTCGTTGGGGTATTGAGACGCCGCGTGCCCTGGCCTCCTTGCCAATCCAGCGCCAGAAGCTTGTGGGCTGGTCGCTGCCGAATCCTTGCACCATCTGGTCGCCGTAGATCACGATCTGGTTCGCGCTGTTGTGGCGGAGCTCGATCTGCCGGAGCAGCGCAGTTTTGCCGAGCTGACGCCCGCCGTAGACTAGGCAAGAGCCATTGGGATCCCAAAGCTCCCTTAACTCGTCAGAGCGGCCGAAAAACATTTCCGGCGAGGTTTGCTGCGCAGTGTCCGAGTAGGGTTGCACCACGCCCATTGCCATGGACAGGTTGAATAGATCTGAACGTCGGCGAGTCGCCCGCGTCGCGAGGAACAGCACCAGCGCTTCGTCAATCAATGCACAGGCCGGATTCGCACCCTTGCCGCGCACTTGAACCATGAAGTTTCGCAACGCGGCGGCCGGCATCGGGCCCCGAATCACGAAAAACGTTGGCGCATTCACGCGGCTCTTCAGCTGAGCTGGTTCTACCCCTGACCCAACATTCCGACTTTCTACTAAAACGATGTCGTAGCGGCCTTGAGCGGCGCTACCGAAGGCGGGAGCGACGCACTCCTCCCGGTCGGCAAAGGTGGGGGTTTTTAGGGTATAATGGCCCGGGAACGTGGATGGCTTTACTTGGGAGACGCTGACATTGGAAGTGAGTAGAACAGAGAATAGGCGCTCGAGCTGCGGTCCGGACTCTTTTCCGTCGTTCCCGCGAAGTTCGCGCCACGCTTTGAGAAGACCTGACGCAGAATTGAGCTGTCCTTCGTCGAAGGTGCTGAAGTCTACCGACTCGATTGCCTGACGCTGGTCCACCGCGCGTTGCAAGGCGGATAAGTCGGCCACCCTGCGGTCTTGGCGATTCAGAAATTGTCGACTGAACGCCTCGAGCAGGTTGGCAGGCGGATCAGGAGGGTTAGCGCCTTTTTCGTAAGCATCGATATGCTCGGCGAGAGTCGTAAGATCCTTCAGTTCCTCCATCTTGCGTAAATCGCCCACCTCGCGGCCGTTCGCCACCAGTTGATTAAGGCGCTCGTGAAGCGGGCCAAGTAAGCTTTTGAACGCGGCGTCGAGCTTCGCATCGATGACGCGGAGCTCAGCGTTCCAGTCGGCCAGATCGGTCGGCACGTCGGTCGAACGAAGAACGGCCGCTAGTTTGTCAAGATCTGGCTCTAGGTCACGGCTGAGGATCTGGCGGTCGTCGGCTCCAAGGAGATCATTAAGACGCTTGCGTACCTTGGCCAGGTCCCTGCGGGCGGCCTCCTCCTTTCGGTCACGCTCGCCGTTGAGTTGTGCGTCAAGCGCATCACGGTCTGCGGGACGGTCCAATAATAAATGATCCCGAGCCCGTATGGCCTGCGGGAAGTGGCCGCCGGCAAGCGCTCTTTCAAATGCCTCCATGAAATTAGATGGCGCCCCCGCACTGATCTCAACTTCGGAGAAAAAGGCAGCACGTTCGGCATCGGTCCACCGATCGGCATCATTCGGATGCCACGCATGGGACAGGAGCAACAATTCGTCGTTGTAGCGCATTTCGAGCGATAAGCGCGGCGGTTCCTCGCCTTCGAAGAGTTGCAGCACTGACATGACGGCTTCGAGGGCGGCACCAGCGGCAAGCTGAAGCGCCACTCCGTTTCCGTTAGCGGCTCGAGTTAACTCGCCCGAAGTAATTCCGTCCAAATCCTTCTGGGCCTTCTGAAGGGCTGTCCGCAGCTCCTCGCGGTTCTGCAAACCGAAGCGATTCGGCTCTGGCCTCGACAGCATCTCGTTAAGGCGCTGCCAAGCCCGCAGCCGGTCCGCGATGTCCTCGATCCAATCGCGCAGGGTTGCCCTTGGACCAGCGGTTAGCGGCTGCGCCTTCCGGCCCTTCATTGCCTCCCGATCGGAGTCCGCGATCAGCTTGTCAATATCCGAAAGTTCCTCGCCGAGTGCCGCGGCAACGCGACCGGCGGCATTGGGGGAGCCTTTGATGACGGCGCTGAGCGCATCATGCACAGTGCCGACACGCAACAACGACGTCCAGATGACGGTCGCCCGGTGGAACTTAATCGTCTTCCTACGCGCATCGTCGAAGAATCGATCAAGTTCCTGCCTCAGCGATTCGAGCTCGCGTTTAGTCGCCAGGCGATCACGAAGCTCCGAAAGCTCACTCGGCACTATCTCGCCGGTCCTCACAGTTTCATTCGCGAAACGTACTAGCTCGAACAACCCTTCGCCTAATGTCGGCAAAGATGGCGTTTGCTTCAACACCGCTTCGGCGCCGGCCTCGATCGCGAACAGTGCTGGGCGAAGCGCTGCCGCGAATGCTATCAACTGTACGTGCCGGTCGGCTCCTTCGGTCAGTTCCCGGACGACAGTGTCGCGCTGCCGACCAAAACTCTCAATCGCGCGCTCCGACCGGGGCGTGCCGATTGCTAACCCGCAAACCAACGCATCCAGAAGTGAGGCAGAGAATCCGAAGGGGAACGCAATTCCTCCCGCCTGCGCCACCTTGGCGGAATGTAACGCTAGGCCAAAACGCTTGGTCGATAGGCTCGTTGCAACTGCACGGAGAGCACCTGCCGCCAGTTCGGCCTTCTGCTCAGCCCCCCACTCCCCACCCGGCGCGAGTAACTCATCCTCGCTTAATCGCTCGCCGTTGGGGACAGTCGGGACGAGTTCATGTTCGGGCTTCGCTTGGAAGTCAGGGGCCGCAGGCTCCTCCGCTATAAAGGAGTCCTCTGCGCTATCGATGGCGGTCGTTATCTCGACACCCATAACGTCCCGCTCGACGAGATTCAAAGTGTCGTTGTTCGCGACGATAAGCTCAACAGAGTCGATTTCCTGCTTAGCAACTACCGCATCTTGTTCACTGTCATGCTCTTGCTCACCCTTTGAAAAAGGTGGAGGCGCAGCGATGAATGCCGTCTCTGGAAGGAGACCGATCATGTCCGTTAGTGCAACGACTTCCGATTGGAGGTCTCGCAAAGCTTGCAGAAGCCCAGAATGAGCTTTCCCGGCGCTTTCGTAGTCAGCCGTTTCCCGCAGTGCTTCGTGAGCGGTGCTCCAAGCTTTGGCAGCCTGACCATAGGCGCGCGCAGCCGCCAATACGCTTTCAGCAGCGGCCTGACCACCTATACCTAAGGACGGCATATGAGCCACCGCTGTATCCAATGCGGTAGTGGCATCGGCATCAAGACGACTGTTGCCGGAGCGTTGCGTCTTCAACGTCTCCAATTCGTTGAGCAGCTGCGCGGTCAACGCCGAGGCCCTTTCCTGCTCTTTCGCGGCGATCAGTTCAAGGTCCTGGGCCGCCTTTCGAAGGAGAGACGGCAGGTTTTCATCATAGGGAATTGCGGTAGTGAGGGCCGTTTCCAAAGATTGCAGCGTGTTTTGCCACTCATCACCGACCACACTCAAAGGTGTGGTCGGTGACGACTCAACAGGTCCCTTGGGTGTGAGGAGATCGCGCAAGTTTTGATGGGTTTCAACTAGCGGGCGCACAAACTGTCCGGCACCGGCACCGAGTTTCTGCTGGCTGTACCACAACAGCCAATCGGCTTCCCTAGAATATCCGGCATCTGCCAGTATCGCGGGCCATTGCTCCTCAGGAGCGATCGCATCTGCTTGGCAGCGCCGAATTGCGACATTAGCGAGCCTGAAAATCGCCTCCTCAACGCCACGGATGCCAGCCCTCGAGCAGATATCCTCCGCGACGACGAGGCCGTCCGGCATCGCTAACAACAGGGTCAGCGATTCGAACGCTCGCTCCTTGGGAAAATTGTTCTGCCAGCCGCTTGCTTGAGTCGAAGCGGCGATTTCCGTAAACTTTCGCTGGTGTCCCGGCACCCAACCCAGAAGAGATTTGATGTTTTCCGGTTCAAGCAGAGCCCGTGGTTTCACCACGAGCATTGATTCGGACAGTTCGGACACCACGCAATCCCCCACACTGATAGCACCATGGCAGGCGTTTCAGCGAGAACGCAATAGCATTGATCGGGACTTCTCTCGTATCAGGGGATAGTGAGCCGGACACGCCAAGCCTATGCCTGCTCTGCCACGCTCGCATCGGCAGACTCGGCACGTTTCAGCGCGGCTCGCACGGCCTCTTTGTTCAGCAAAACTATGTGCTGCGCCCGCGCAGGTTCCTTCTCGGCATCCCCGAGCAATCCGAGCCTCTTAAGGACATAGAACAGCATCGAACAGCGAACCGACAGCACAGCTTTATTATCCGTCATGCCGTAATCCTTTGCCACGACCTTCTTCTGATTTTCGGCGAGCGCCGGATGCGGTGTAATTTCGACCCGGATACGCTCGTGCCATCCCAGATCATTCTCTCCACCCGCGCCGCTCGGGCCGGGGGAACGTGCTTCGAGAATGCGCGGCAGTATGAAGTCTTTGTACTTGGCGTCGAGGTGGCAGTAAGCCCGCGCGTGCCAGCGAAATCCGTCATAGCCGAAAGCATGGGGCGACATGCGCCGCCACATGGGGTCAGGACGAATGCTGTTCATGGACTGGTACAGGACTTCCACGGATTTCTGCTCGCGCATTGCATCGAGGACTGCCCGCAACACGGCCGTATCGACATCACGGTGCGGGGTCAGAGCGATGTCGGATTCGGGATGATACCGAAGCCAGGATTCGGCTGCCTTTGATAGTCCTTCCGCAAGGGAGCGCAGGCGAGACAGGTACGCTTCGGGGCCAGGGGTCAAGAATCTCGGGTCGAAATTTCGGGCGGGGATATAGCGCTTGGCGCTCTTGTCGTACTCCACATTTCCTGGTGCTCGCTCCTGATACAGCGTCAGGTCTTTCGATGCCTGCGGCACCGAAACGCCGAACATGTTAATGATATCTGCGCGGTTCACCCCGCCTTCCCAGAACAGCCGGAACTCTATGAATTCCAGCCTTTGTTCGACGCCCCAACGCACCCCGGGTCGTTCGTTCTCCATCATTACCTCACAATGCGCGTATAGAAACTATATTGAAATTGAAAGACGATGTGTATACTTCATATTCTCATCAGCGCTGATGGTCAAATTGAAAAGCGGGCTGGAGCCATGCATGGGGCTCCCCCACATGCTCCCAAGCCTTGATCGCCGATACGTGTAAAAAGGCTATGGACATATTTACACGATCCGTATACTTGTTATTCCCACGGCCGACCGGGCGAAGCTAAAACGCTGTCGGGCAATAGAGGAGTTCGGAAATGGCAGGCACAGACGATCAGGTTGAGAAATTCCTTCAGGCACTCGTGGAGGAGCTCGCCATTCCAGTATCCCGGTATGAACAGGCCGAGACGAGCTACACGTCCCTGGGCGATTGGTTTCACCGGCCCGAGAGCACGGTGCGGAATTTCGATCCGGCGGTTTATGTACAGGGATCGTTTCGTCTTGGAACGGCGATCCGACCGGTCAACGACGCCGAGGAGTACGATGTCGACTCTGTCTGTGAGCTGAAGCAGATCACCAAGAACGATCTCACGCAGTTCGATCTGAAGCAGCTCCTGGGCCATGAAATTAAGGCCTACCACGACGCCAAAGGGATGACGAAGCCTGTGAGTGAAGGCCGGCGTTGCTGGATCCTCTCCTATGCAGATGGCGCCCAATTCCACATGGACATCGTTCCCTCGTTGCCGAATGGCTCAGAACAGCGGCTTCTTCTGGAACGCGCGCAATTCGATGCGCGGTGGGCGGATACTGCGATCGCCATCACGGATCGCGATGTCTCGACCTACCGGGTGCGGACGGCCGACTGGCCGCGCTCCAATCCAAAGGGGTATGGGGAATGGATTAGGTCACGAATGGGTTCGGTCCTCGCCCGGCGCAAACAGATCCTCGTGGAGTCGTTGAGGAGGCAGGGCGTTACGGCTAGCGTCGAGAAACTGCCGGACTATCGCGTGCGGACGCCCTTGCAGGCCGCGGTGATGCTCTTGAAGAGGCACCGCGACAACATGTTTGCCGGCGAACCCGATCTGAAGCCCATCTCCGTCATCATCACCACGCTGGCAGGCCACGCATACGGGGAACAGGACACGATCGCCGGCGCCCTCTTTTCGATCCTGGAGGGCATGGACCGGTACATCCGTCGCGATGGCACCAAGTATGTCATTCCGAACCCCACCGACGCGTTCGAGAACTTCGCTGACAAATGGGAGAAGGACCCGCGCAAGGCGCAGGCCTTCTTCCGTTGGCTCGAACAGGCTCGGCAGGATTTTGGACGCGCCGCCCGCGCTACGATGTTGCAGGGCATGAACGAAGCGGTCTCTGCCCGGATGGGCACGGCGTTAACCGATCGGGCAGTGGCAAGGATCCGCGGAAATGGTGGAGGGCTCCTGCGTACGGCGTCCGTTGCCCCTGCGGCGGCTATCCCGACCTTCGGAAACGCGCCTCGGGTGCCAACGACGCCGAAGGGATTTGCATGAGTTGGTGGCTGACGAACGCTTCCCGTGCGAGGGCCGAGCAGGTCGCGCTTGCACAGTTGCTGGAGCGCGCCGGATGGTTGTCGGGTGTCGGCTGGAGGGTCGGCGACGATCTTCAGCTGATCGTGGATTTCGACATCCAGCACAATGGTGAGACGTTCAGCCTCTTCATGGCGTATCCGTCGACCTTCCCGGATACGCCGCCGATGGTGCTGTCACGGGACGGCAAGCGGCTTTCGTGGCACCAGTACGGGGCTGGTGGAGAGCTCTGCCTCGAATTCCGGCCGGACAATTGGGATCCGGCGATCACCGGCGCGATGATGGCCGAGAGCGCATATCGTCTCCTGTCGGGCGAGAGCCCGGAGGGAGACGAAGATGGCGTTGTGCGGTCGGCTCATCAGGCCTCGCTTGGTCGCGACGCCCGCAGCGAGCAGATGAGGTTCGTGCTTGACCGAGACGCTATCGAAGTTCTCGTAGGACTTCCAGTCGATGCCCCTGTACCCATCACCGCCTGGGACCGGCTCGAAAAACCGACGTGGGTTGCGTCTCTCGTCAGTGTAGGAGACGGAGGCTCGATATGGTCGCACAGCGGTCCAGAGCCTTCGCGCTCCACAATCGCAAAGGGGTTCGCCTTTCGAACAACGCGGGAGATCGACAGCTTCCGGGCAAATCCGGGACGTTTCGCCGAGCTGCTGCCTGCCGAGTTTCCCGAACTTGCCGAGCAGCTTCCGGGCAATCCCTTTGACGGTTTCGTGCTGCTCGGGGACGCAGACCGGTGGATCGCGCTGAACCTCTATCCGCACGAGGGCAAGCAGACTGTTTTCGGCTACAAGATGATCATTGCACCCGACGCATCTGGCCGTCTGCCGGCGGGCCACGCCGGTCTTGTACAGAAGCGGGTCGCGATTGTCGGGTGCGGTTCCGTCGGATCGAAGATCGCCACCACACTTGCCAGATCCGGCGTCCGTAAATTCACGCTCGTCGATGACGATATCTTCTTCTCGGCAAATCTCGTCAGGAATGACCTCGACGCACGGGCGATTGGCCAACATAAGGTTGACTCCTTGACGGCTCGCCTCAAGGACATTGTCGCCAATGCCGAGATTTCGATGCGCCGCGTGGCGCTCGGTCAGCAGGAGAGTGCCGGAACTACCGAGTCTGTCATGGAGGACCTGGTGCAGGCCGACCTTCTGATCGATGCGACCGCCGATCCGCGCGCGTTCAATCTAGTGGCGGCGGTCGCGCGCCGGCACCGCAAACCGATGATTTGGTGCGAGGTCTTTGCCGGTGGGATCGGAGGTATCGTCGCGAGGGTGAGGCCAAAGCTCGACCCGATCCCGACAATCGCCCGGGACCAGATCCGCGCCTGGTGTGATGACCATGGCGTGCCATGGGCGGCCGCGGCTCAAGCGGATTATGGAGCGCAGCGGGAGCATGGCCCCTTGCTCATAGCAGATGACGCCGATGTCAGTGTCATCGCCGGCCATGCGTCCAGATTGGCGTTGGATATCCTGACGCGAGAGCAAAGCATCTTTCCGTCATCAGCCTATGCGATCGGACTGGCGGCGGAATGGATCTTCCGGGCACCCTTCGATACCTGGCCGATCGATCTTCGGCTGGAAGGAGAGTGGGGCGAAGCCCAAGAAGCGGCATCCAAGGAGGACCTGAAGGACCTACTCGCCTCTCTCTTCCCGGAAGTCGCAGCGTGATCCGGGTGGGAGTCCCCCGTGTGGTGCGCGATCGTGTGAGGCAGGCTCTTCGACGAGCCGGATCGCGCGAGATCGGCGGCATCCTCATGGGGCAGGAAATCGCGCGCGGCCATTTTGCGGTCGTTGACTTTTCTCTGGACGAGATTTCGGGAGAACGGGCTCACTTCGTTCGCGACGCCGACCATCACCGGCAGGCGTTGGAGAAGTTCTTCGATCGGACAGGTCACAACTATCAGACGTTCAATTATCTCGGCGAATGGCACTCACATCCGAGTTTTTCGACGCATCCGAGCGTCACCGATCTTCATTCGATGCAGGATTTGGTCGACGCAGAAAGGGATATCGAGTTCGCCGTGCTCCTGATCGTGAAAATTGGATTTTTCCGTCGCTTCGTTTCCTCCGCAAGCCTTCATCGGCGCGGTCAGGTGCCGGAGCCTGTCGAACTGACGACCAACTGAAGGGAGCCGCTCATGCGCTGGGATACAGTCGACTTTGTGATCCGATCTGCAGCAGGTTGGTTCTTTCGGGCTCGTAACGCGGAGAGTTGGATTTTCCGCGGCGCCGTCGCCGTGCTGATTGCGATTCATGGCGCAAATTGGGCCTTTAGTTATTCCGGCCCTATCTGGGGCACACCTGGCACCGTGGAGATTGGTACCGCCGGGACTATCCCGGATGGCATCCTCTGGGGCGTCACGATGGTTTGCGCTCTGCTGATGATCGGTTCGGCCGTCTGGGCGTGGAGGCGGTACTCGGACGAGCAAGAGCGCCTCTCGCGAAAGAAGGTCTTTGTTATCGAGGGCCGAGGATTGCGGGATGACGACGGTTCGCCATTGAAGGCGGCCGTTCCTGACAGCATCGTTGGCACTCGGATGGACTACCTTTTGGACGTGCGGCAACGGAAGGACGGACTCATTGTTGAGCCCGAGGACCTTCTCCAGCCAGTCGGCACGATGAAGACGTGGCTCCACCAGGCTCAGAAGGGAAATGATAGAAGCGATTTGACGACCGTCTATGGCGGACTGACTGCCGTGCCGCTCACCTTTTTGACTGGAGTGCTCCTGGATGACGAGGGCGATGTCGTAGTCATGGACTGGGATCGGACCGCGAGTCAGTGGCGCTTGCTCGATGGGTCGGACGATGGCTTGCGCTTCCAAATCACAGGGATCGAGGAAGCCGGAAGCGCCCGCGAGGTGGTGCTCGCCATCTCGGCTTCATACACGGTGAAGTCGGAGGATTTGGCTACCACATTCACGCACCCTGTAGTCCGCATGACGCTGCGGGATTCGCAGTCGTCGCACTGGTCTCAAGCTAGGCAATTGGCGCTTGCTGATCAGTTTCTCGGCATTTTGAAGCAGCTCGACGCGATGGGAGTCGATCGGATCCATCTCGTCCTCGCCGCCCAAAACAGTGTCGTGTTCAATCTCGCGCGGCGTTACGACAAAAGAAACCTGCCAAAACTCATCGTCTATCAGTACGAACGCGCGCAGGAACCACGATATCCGTGGGGAATTGAGATGCCGGTCGCCGGAGCACCCGCCGCCCGCGTCGTGCATCTAGCTTGAACTGGGACGCAATGTCACACGGGTTGACCAGCATGAAAGTCCGGCGGAGCTCATGGCCCGCGAGATGCAGAGCGCGTTACGGTGGTGCCAGCAGTGGAGGACTTGGACGAGCGCTCTCGGCTTGGGTTTGCCCCGGAATTTGAAGCGACACGAGATCGAGATGGTGATTCAACGAGTCATTGCCGTCAGCATTCAGCGCGTACTAAGAGTCAGACGATCCCCCCGTGGCGACTGAGTATTCCTTCTGACCTGAACTCTCTACCGGAGTAAGCATGTCGGACCAAGCTACTGACGGACCTGGCGAGCGACCGCATGTGCGAATTGATTTTGCTCGCTTGCGTCGACCTGCCGACCTAGGGGTTCGGAGAGCTTCGGTCTTTCTGGCGTTAGGCTCCAATGCCGCAAATCATATTCCTTCTTTGCCCCACCAGCTCGATGACCGCATGAGCTATCATTTTGTTCCCAGTGAAATTTCCGACGAGACGCGAAGGCAATTCAACGAGAGCTTCGAAGCTTGGATCATCGGCAACGCACTTCGCGATCTGGTAGATGCGTTCGCCATCTTTCTGAAGCACTGCTTTCCGATCCAGCACATGATGGCGACGCACAGCTACATTCCAACGGATTTGCGCGCGCTCGCCGCCGAAGTTGAGATGCTTAGCATCAGTGCTCAATACAGCCGTTTGCGGGAGCTTATCGGTCTCGATCAGCGGTATTGGGAGATGTTTGAGAGCTTTCGAAAAGCTCGCAATTGCCTTTCCCACCGAATGGGCCTCGTCTCACGGAAGGATGTAAACCCCGAAAACAATCGACTTCTGATCCGTTGGTCTTTTTTGGGCGTCTTCATGAGGCACCCCGATGGCACGGAACAACCGATAGATCACGAGGCCATTGAAGCCGGACGCGTTGCTACCGGCCCCGAGGCCGCGATGATCGTCATGCGTCTGACATGGAAGGAAAGAAGCTTTGCGGTCGGAACTAATATTCGCCTGACCCGTCAGGAATTATCGGAAATCTGCTTTGCCGTTCACATGGCCACAGACCATGTCATTGCAAAGCTCAATGAGTTTTCGATTGCTCAGGGAATTGAAGCAGAACATCCGGTGGCTGATCCCGGAACCTAGTCTAGCGCGTTTCAGGGTGTGTCGATCACAATGAGAAGTAGTGCGGAGCCTTTTTGCACGCCATAAGTGCCATCTCCTGCGCAGGCATGAGTTGCCCCAAACCCAAAGGTGAAATCTCACCGGCAGAAAATTCCGTCGCCAACTGAAACTGAAACATAGTGCCTTTGAATCTTTCTTCGATGGCCTCAGTGATGTTGGAAATAGGTCCGCCCACCGGGAAAAACACCGGGAACCCTAGCGGTCGTGTCTGCCTCAAACCCCGCCCCGGCAAGATTGGTTGCCTGAGTTCGATACCACCTGAAGAATACGGAATCTGGAACTCGTGTTCATACTCGAACATGAGACGATGGCGGTCGAAGAAGCCATCGGTGGGGTGCTCCACGTTTCGCAACGAGATCGCCCATTCATGAGCTGCTATTCTCCCCACGTTCCTCACAACGAACGTCAAATTCACAATGAAGTAAATCCCGCCATTGAGCTCCTGCGCGGTATGGGTTTGGATGCCATGCATTCCCAACGTCAAAACCGGATGTGTCAGCCTTTGCCGCAGCAGGTCCAGATAGAAGTGCTTGGCGGGGACCGACCGGCCACCTTGGCGATGATAGTACAGTTGGTCGCACGCGCTTTGATGCGGCGCAGCGGCGCTATCGCCAACGTCGATTACAATGATCTCTCTGCCGATTGGGATTTGCGACTGTTCACTACGAAGGACTGTGTGGACCCTGAAATCAGCCAAGGGGTAATCTAACAGGTGCGGAACCTTCTGCTCCAACCAGTCCCGAATTGTTGCCCTACCTTTCATCCCTGGAATGCCGTCGATGGTGCCGTCGTCCTTCACGCCGAGCACAAGGGATCCGCCTCCCGAGTTAGCGAACGCTGACAGCGCCTTGGCTATGGTCGTCAGCACCTTGTCTTCCACTTCATCAAACAGACGCCCGCCCTTGCGGTCAAAATCGTCTGACTCTTCTGGTGGCAAATCCAGAATGTCCTGTTCGGACCAACTCTCGCGTTTAACCAAAACATCATCCCTATCCTGACGCCTTAGGACGATCTCATCGACTCGCCTTAGCTGTCGAGCATGCCTCCGGGGAGGTCTTTGATTGAAAAATAACAGACCCACGTTCGGTCCAACTCGACGCTTCAATGCCCTTCCACAGCGCTACCACGCGATAATATATGAGATGATGAGCTTTGCGTAGGCTGTGTGAAAAGACTTTCACCAATATCGGATGACGTATTTTTGTGCGAAGGTGTCGAAGTTTAGGATCCATTCCGATGACACACTCGTTTATTTCTTACGTTCGCAATGATGAAGCAATTGTCAACTACATTGCTAACATTCTCGAAAAGAACGCGGTGCCCTATTGGCGCGATAAGAATGACATTGCCCCCGGCTCTCGCTGGAAGGACTCCATTCGTCGTGCAATTGAGGGCGGCAGCTATTACGTCGCGATGTTCAGCAAAAATTGGCAGAACCGCGAAGTCACGTATGCAAATGAAGAGCTCGTCTTGGCAATCGACCAATTGCGATTGCGGCCCGCAAACAGAACCTGGTTCATCCCGGTCAAACTGGACGACTGCGAAATTCCGGATCGCAGCATCGGAGCTGGTGAGACACTTAGAGACCTGCAAACCATCGACTTCGCAAAAGACGGATGGAAGATAGGTCTCGGGAAATTCCTTCGCGCGCTTGGAGTAGCCAACCCTCTGCTGGAAATGGGGGAGCCCCTCGGCAACGGACTCCCGTCTAATGCCAAGCTCGGCTTCGGGCGCATTATTGTTGAAAGCACGGTGCCGCCGGCACCGATGATGGTTGGCTTGATGTTGAGCGTGACGGGTGGCTGGATCGCCCGAACCAAAGAAAATCACATGCTCGCATACATAAAGACCCAGGCCCCGAACGCGCATTTGCAGCAGTCGAATGAGAAGTTCGGGCTTGATACCTTTTTTGCGATCTCAAATGATGGGTTCGTCCCTAACGATCCTGGCAGTCCCAATACGTTCGGCTTCATGACCGAACATAAGTACCCTGCAAATAGCGCTTTTTGGGATATGGCGACGGGCAAGGAGGTCGCAATCCCATTTGCGATTACGACGCATCTGGAGTTCAACGCCTTCGGTATTTTGAACAAAACTGCTTTCGAAGGAACGTTCGAATCGAGCACAACGGTGAGCACGCCGTTCGCCCCGATTCAGATGACCATGGCGGGGAAGTTCGATATTTCGGTGGAGCCGATCTACGATCCTGATCCCACTATCGGTGTGTTTCGAGCGCCTTCCACGAGTTGATTCTCCTCTTCACTTGCAGGCAGGCAAATATTTCTGCTTCGCGTGGTTCTTCACGGCGAACGGCTGGCCAAGGCAGAAGATGCTCTCCGGTCAGTAAATTGAGGGGCGAGATCGCTTTTAGATCATTGACCTGACCTAGTGGCGGTGTTGTCAGCGGGCGATGCGCAGGCTTTCGGAAGCCTCGTATGGATGGTTGGCTATCCGAGTCTACACCTGCGGGTAGATACGTTCTCTTCTGGAAGGTATTTTTTGAGATGAGCAAGAACATTGTGGTGTTCTCCGACGGGACCGGCCAAGACGGCGGAGTCCGCGCGGAGCAGCGAATGAGCAATGTTTACAAGCTTTATCGGGCATCTCGTGTCGGTCCGGAAAGCCCCGTCAACTCAGCAGCCCAGGTTTCATTCTACGATCCAGGACTGGGCACGGAAACCACCGCGACCGGCATGACCGACATCGTTCGGCGGGTCCAAAAGCTGCTGGCGTCCGTTTCAGGCACCGGCATCACCACCAACATTGCCGATTGCTATGAGTTCATCATCAATCACTATCAAGCGGGAGATCGCATCTTCCTGTTTGGGTTCAGCAGAGGCGCCTACACCGTCAGAGCGGTTGCGAACCTTCTTATGCTTTGCGGCGTACCCAGCCGCGTGGGAGATGCCCCTTTGCCGCGGTTCAGAAAGGCGACGCGTGATATCGCAGAGGAAGCCGTGCGCACCGTGCTTGAGCATGGCGCTGGACATCTTCGGAAAGACTTTGAGGATGAACGGCTCGAACTCGCGCGCCGATTTCGTGAGAACTATGGCTCGCATCACGAGACCGGAGAAGTAAACCGCTCAAATACTGCGCCTCATTTCATCGGCGTGTTCGACACCGTGGCGGCATTGGGCGCAAAGGGATTGCGGCGCTCCATAATCCAGATCGGGCTATATGCCGGTGTGTTCGGTCTCGGTGCGGTGGCGGCGTTCGTGCCTGCATTGATCGTTGCGGCAATCGCCAGCTTCTGGGTTTCGTTCTGGGGAACCTTCGGGTCGATTGTAGTCGCCGGGGCGGCTCTAGGCATGGCAGTGCTCCATCAAAGGCAGCGCGGGTCCGTGCGCAAAACCATCCGGGACTTCCCCAACCCGGGTGACGTTCACAGCCATATCGCCGAGTGGAAGGGGGACAACTTCGACCGCCTTCTCAGCCGGTTCGTCAACTTCGCGCGATCGGCAAATGCCATTGACGAAACGCGCGAGGATTTCGCGAGAGTCGGCTGGGGACCGACCGTAGCTGCGCCCACTACGATTGATGGTCATGAGGTCCTGAAACAGTTGTGGTTTGCCGGGAATCACTCGGACATTGGCGGAAGCTATCCCGAGGCTGAATCGCGTTTGTCCGACATAGCGCTGCTTTGGATGATCGAAGAAGCGACCGCCATCCCGGATGGACTTGTTGTCGGCCCCGTCGTGGTCAAAGGCGAGAGATTCGAACGATCGATGGAAACCGGTGCGGCGCTGCACCTCTTTCCTTCCGCCGACGGTCTCCAGCATTGTGAGGTGGCGGGTATGCAAGATATGATTGCGAGCCGGACCCCTACCTGGCTGTCATTGTTGAGCGCCAAACTGGGCTACAAGGTCAAACTCCGGGACATCAATCCGGAAGCTGTAGTCCATCCTACTGTCGAGGCCCGCTTTGAGTTCGCCGACGTCCCGCAGTGCGCCGGGTTCGGACCTTACCGACCTCAGGCTCTACGCAACCACAAGAAGTTTGCCCATTTTTACCTCGAAGAAGCCACGCCTATCTAACATCGGCAATTTCCGTCGATCTCGTCAACCGGCTCGAGACCGAGCACCGAGGCGGCAAGCAGGGCCGTATCGCCGATTACCTCACCCAGCTCGACTTCGTCGTGCTCGATGAACTCGGCTATCTTCCGTTCGCGCAAGCCGGCGGGCAATTGCTCTTCGACCTGATCAGCAGGCTTCTATGAACGGACCTCGATCATCGCCACCACCATTCTGGCCTTCGGAGAATGGCCCGCCGCCTTCGGCGACGCCAAGATGACCACGGCATCGCTCGACCGGCTCACCCACCACTGCGAGATCATCGACACCGGAAACGAATCCTGGCGCTGCAAGAACCGCGCCTGATCACCCCACCAAGCTAATTCGCGCTCGCCGGGCTGCGCAACCCCGACCAACTCCGCCCGGCAAACTCTGACCGCAGCGCATTACAAGGGGTCCCTTTTGCGCGGCGATCCATTGCCGATGCCGCTGCTACGGCATTTTGGTGCGGGATCTCGGAGAGGTGGCTCATCGATCCGTACCTGATGAGGTCTCTCTCTATGAGATCGAGCTAGTTCAGGATCTGGGCAAGGAACAGTTTGCTTCAGTGACCACCGGCGTGCCAGGTTCTGGCGCTTTGCCCGAACGACATCGGTCGGCACGCCCATCCGAACGGCATTATCGCCTCTGAGGTCGACCAGGCGTAGGTCTGTCGTGGTCGCGATCTCCGCATAGCGCCGTCGGGTCAGCTGCACCTCCTCTATTGGAAGATCGTCAAGAATTCCTTCGCGGCGGTCGCGGAGCACGGTCTCTAGGAAGCACACCTTCAGGGAGTCACCGAGGTAAAGAGGCCAAACCGGCTGGCGTCAAGACGGCGTCGAGGATCGCTGAACCGGCTCGGCGACTTCCCGTACCCCAATGGATCAGGATAGGTGCTCCAGTGGATCCGACCGAACGTCCGACCCCGCGGTATGGTCTCGATTTCGAGCTTTGCGCGCGCGAAATCGGGTGGAGGTGGAACGCCGGGCATTCAGTCGAAATCACCCCTGGCCATGCCTTCCGCCGCGGCCAAAACCGAGGCGTCATCGCCTTGCTGAAGGGCTCGAAGGCCCGTCCGCCCATCAAGGACGCCATGGCGCGACACCAAAAACCGATAGACGGCCCAGGCACTGTTGCCCAACATGGCATGCAGCGCCGGCAATGCGCCGAAGGGACGACCGTCCTTGTCGAGTTGCCAGACAGGAAAGCGGAAACCCCGTTTGGCGCCATCGATCCCGAGCACCTGTCCGCTTTGCCGCCTGGCGTTAACCGTCACGCGCGACGTGCCGAGCAGCTTGGCAAAGGCATCCGCGCTCAGCATGTCCTCGCCGGCGACAATTTCGGCGACACGCTTGCGGCCACGCGCGCGCGCTCCGGCAAGAGCCGCCTCGAGATCCGCATCGGGCATGCCCGTGTCCTCGACGGGAAAGCTATCGCCTGAAGCGATCGGTTGCTCTTCGACCGGCGTGATCGTCTGCGCATCAGCCGCCGGATCGACCTCTACCCGGAACGATACGCGGTGGCCGATCTTGCGGCTGCGTGCGATCGCTTCCTGATAGCGTTCGAGCAATACCTTCTTGAAGTCTGCCTGTGCCGGCAGCTTTGTGGTGAAGCTCAGGGCCGCGACTCCCGCAGGGGACGCGGCGCCGCTATGATTACTGGGTTTTGGAGCGGCCATGATGACAACCTCTTGCTGTCACCAATATGGTTCCAGAGCGCAAGTTCGTCAAGTTCGATAATTTGGTAAAGTTAGTAGCGAATGGCTGGGGACTAAACAATTCCCCAGGCGCGAAACCTCCCCCTGCCCGTCATCTCGCGCAGACCAAGCTCGCCGACCAGGTTGAGCGCTCCCTGTTTTGTCACCTTTAGCCTGTCCTGGATCATGCCAGCCGAGACGAGTGGCCGCGACAGCACCAGCTCGACCAGATCGCCCAATTTCGAGCTCGAGCGCCGTTGTTTGAGCCGCCGCTCCATCTGGCTTTTCGCCGGCACGAGACGGTCATGCTCCTTCAGGCCAGCCACTGCTGCATCGTGAATGGCATCGAGAGAGGCCAACAGCCGATCGCTGCGATTGCGCGCCCGCCGCCGCTCGCGCGGAATGTTTTTGGCGCCGAGATGCAGGCTGGCGAGATGGTGGGCGGCAAGACCCTCCTGCCGCAACAGCGCGGCAACCAGCAGCGACCCGAGCCAGGCGCCATGCTGCAGCACCTCGATGTCCTGCCAGCGTCGAGAAGCAACGCCGCGCGCAGGACGACCGGCAGATCGCGCGTCCTGGCGACAACGTCCTGCCATTCGGCGGGGCGTTCTTCTTCATTCCAGTCGAGATCGTAGATCAGGTCGTTTTGCGGCTCCGGCCGGTCACGTCGTGACGTTTCCTCCTTTCGATCAGGCCAATCTGCGCCGCTGAGGAGCCTTGATGAGCGTGCCAGGACGGCATCGATCTCGGCAAATTCTTCGGCCAGCAGGTCGGCCTCAGCGTCATCCCGACCATCGGCTTCAACGGGGTCGGCGCCTTCCCCGTCCCGGCTTTTTTGGCCCGCCGCCGCCGACATGGCGCCGCCGCGGCCGGCCAGCGCCAAAAAACCATCGCGGCTGAGCGCCCAGTCCGGCTTCTGCGAAAAAATCCGACGGCGGGTTCGCAGCACCGCATGCGCCCGGGTGAGCTCGTGGGTCGGTGTCCGAATGTCCATGTGGGCGTCGTGCAGGACAAGGTCCTCGGGGTGGACGAGCTCGCCCTCGAGCCAAAGTGCTGCGGCCGCGTCGGCAAAATGTTGGCGCTCGACAAAGCCGTCGCGGACGGGAGAGCGGGCCAAGCGCTCGTCGAGCCTCGCCAAAGCCGCGGTCGCGCGGGAAAACGGCCCTATCAGGGTGTTCAGGGACAAATCGCTGATGTCGTAAGCCATTGTTTCCATGATGCCTGATTCGTATTGGTCAAGCGTAATTACCCACCCCTTGTCCCCCTCGATGCGGCACGGTGCGTCGTCACTCGTCGTCGATGTCCGGGTACTGCGGGGGAGCCTTGCCGATCTTGCTGACGATCCTCGGGTAATTGGCATCGGGCTGCGCCTGCCCTGTTCCAATAACTTCAACGCGGAAGCGCCACTCGTCACCGTAGTCGTACAAGAAGGTCATTGCCGAGCCCACCTTCTGGAAGGCTGTGGTGACGCGCGTGCCCTTCACGCTGCGAGAGCCGCTCCCTTCTATGTCGGCGAAGAGTTCGAACCGCTGGGGCGAGTCGAACAGCTTTCCCGTCAATTTTGAATAGAAGCCGTAGGCGTGGTCCATGTCGAAGCCAAAAGCCGCTACGATGGCTTCGGCCAGATCCGCTAGCGTGCTCGAA
>NZ_JAMYVK010000065.1:0-31780 GCF_040323975.1 Mesorhizobium sp. M0019
ACCGCAAACCTACAAATGCACGGCGTTCAGATCATTGCTGCACCCTCGCCACGGGGCGCCAGTGCCGCGCGAGCGGCTTCGTCCATGGGTCGAACCTGGTCGTTGAGTGTTTGGCTCGTTCTCAACTCAAAGACGCCGGGCCGAACTGGAGCAATTTGAAGCAATCGCCGCTTCCCGACTTCAACTGCGTCAGGAAGGGTTTCGACCGGTCGAGCCATTCCTGGTGCGATCTGGCATCGGCTTCGATTTCATTGGCCGGTGCAAGCTTGACGAAGCCGCGCCCGTTGCTGAAAAGCCAGCACGCGCGGCCGAGAAACCGCCTGCTGCGCTGGCGCAGGAGGTCGGCATCATAAAAGACGTCGAGCACCTCCTGCTTGATCTTCCGCTCCTTTTCGGGATTGACGATCGCAACCTCGATCGGCTCGCCGCCGATCGCATCCTGCAGGTCCTTGTAATCCAGGGCGATCTGGGTAGTTGCATATTTGATATCGCTCTCGTCCCGGACGATGTTGAACCATAGCGTTGGGTTGAGCTCGTTGACGACGAACGATGCTTCGAAATCGCGTGACAGATTCAGGATATCGAACCCCTGAACATCGACGTCGCGCTCGACCAGAAGGATCTGCGAAACCTGCTTGGCGAGCGCCGTTCCGTGGGCGCTGACGGCGGCATTGTTTCCGCCGTGTTCCGGACTGACATAGGCACCGCCATCATCCAGCAGCGCGTCGAATTCGCCGAGGGCCTCCACGACAGCGCTGTCGCGGGCAACACGCGCCGCCAGTTTGGCGAGAACCTGCTGGAGCTCCGTTTCGCGTTTGCGCTGGTCCTGATAATTCTGCTGGAAAAAGAAGATGAACAGGGACACGCCAATCCCGATCAGGATCACGCCCAGCTGCGAAAAGATATTGCGATAATATTCCAGCAGCTTTTCACGATGGCGTACGTCGTCACGCACACTGTGCGCCACGCGAAGATTGACGATCAGCGAAACGACCAGGAGACCGGCACCGACCAGGATCAGGCCGCCGATCAGCAGGTAGCCATAGCCCGAGTTCAAATCCATTCTTTTGCCGCGCTTCCCGAAACCCCAGACAGCGCAGACTAATACCATTCCGCTTCAACACCTACGTTTTCATAGGAGCGCCGGCGACAGATCCCCGCTGGTCGGCCACTGTTCTTACAGCCAGGACTATGCTCGCCATCCGCCTCGTTTCGTGGCGGTCTTCTCGCGGCCGGAATTCAGGCCGCGTGCTTGGAACCAATGACGGGCGAGACTGTTCAGCTATGACTTTGATATGACGCCGACGTGCCCGGCCGGCTGGGCATGCGGCGATCTTGAGGAGTTCTCATCATGAAGATTTCGTCCAGATTTCGTTCAGTCGCAGTTGCCATCATCGCTGCGGCGGCAGTTAGCTTTGCCAGCGTCGCGCATGCCGACAGCGGTACGATCCGCTTCGCCATCTACAAGGCGGCCTTTTTCATCGGCGGCTCCGGAGGCGAGGGCACACTGACCTTCCATGGTCGCCGATATCCCATCTCGGTCGGCGGGATCTCGGGCGGCCTCGCCTTCGGCGCCTCCAAGACCTATTTCAAAGGTACCGTGCGCCACATACGCCGCGCCCGGGATGTGACGGGGGTGTACGGTGCAGCGGGCGGTGGCGGCGCGCTCGGCAAAGGAGCCCAGGTGATCGTCATGACCAATGACAAGGGTGCCCAACTCGAACTCACGGGCAGGCAGGTAGGCCTGCAAGTCAATGCCGATCTCAGCGGTATGAGCATCTCGCTGAAATAAGGACAGTCACTGCATTCGTTATTCCTTGGATGGGCCGGATTTGGCCGCTCCAAACCGCAGCCCATCCATCAGCAGCGACACCAATCGGCGCGAGCGGTCGCGCCAGTCCTTGGTGTCCGGGGCCGAATAGATGCCGCCCAGCGCATGCAGCACGTCGGAGGCATCGACATCGCCGCGGATCGAGCCGTCGGCGACCGCAGCATCGATCAGCCGCCACAAGGCGAGCGTCACCCTGCCGGAAACGTCGGAGAACAGGGTTGAGTTGGTCGTGAGCAGGATGCGCAGGCTTGTCGACAGCCCGCGCTTGGTGGCGATGTAGTCGACGAAGCGCTGCATCCATTGTTCGAGCGCCATGTCGGGCGCATGATCGCGGGCGAGTTCGTCGGCCGCCTGGCACAGTCCTTCCACTTCGCGCCGGTAAACCACCTCGACCAGGTGCTCGCGGGTTGGGAAATGCCGGTAGAGCGTGCCGATGCCGACGCCGGCCTGGCGCGCAATCTCCTCCAGCGAGGCATCGACGCCTTGCGCGGCAAAGGCTTTTGCCGCGACCTCGACCAGCGCATCGCGGTTGCGCTGCGCGTCGGCGCGCAGCGGTTTTGCAACGGCGGCTTCGGTTTTGTCTCCAGAAATGACGGGCGGCTCCGCGGCCAATTTTTTCTCCAGTGCTGATCCGAAGCATACCCGGATAGGCAGGCCCCGTTTCAAGAACGCAGACGCTTCCACCTTCGTTACGTCTCCGACAAATATAATCGCAAGTAAATATAATCACAGGATCGAGCCTGGGCCGGCGTTCCGGCAGGCGAGGCATCTTGCCCGCCTCCGGTGCACGGCCGGTGGATGACGACGGAGGATATTTCCTCGCGGCCGGCACTCCTCATCTGTTCGGCCGATGCCGTGGGGCAAAAATGAGCCCACGTTGAGCACGATCCCCTCAGGATCATTGGACTGTCCTGCCCCTACAGACAGTTCAGAGAGCACCACCGGCTTGGGCCGGTGGTGCTTTTTTGTCTCCAGGCATGACGGCTGGCTGCCCTGCCAATTTTCTCCAATTTTGATCATTTTCGATCCTGGGCTTGAACAGGGCGGAACAGGCCCTTAGGTAATAAGCGGAGGCGCCTCCGATTGTGGAGCGCCTTTCTCATGTAATCACGGGATCGGGTATGTCACGTCTTTCGACCTCGCAAGCCGCAGCCCTCCCCGAGGTCGCACCACGTCAGGCGGACCACCTCTGCCCTGCCGGGCATTTCCCCCAAGGGGAAGATAGCCTTCACCTAGCCATAAGCTGACCTTGCCGCTCGCCGGCCGGGCACCAGATCATCCCCTCCCGCGTCAAGCAACTGGAGCCAGACGCCCCATGACAAGCAAAACCCGAACTCCAATCCAACTTCGAATCAACGGACATCGACATGAGCTGGAGGTCGAACCGCGCGTTACCCTGCTCGACGCCTTGCGCGACCATCTCGGCCTGACCGGCACCAAGAAGGGCTGCGACCAGGGCCAGTGCGGCGCGTGCACCGTTCATATCGACGGCCAGCGCGTGCTGGCCTGCCTGACGCTTGCCACTCAGGCTGAAAGCAGGGACATCACCACCATCGAAGGGCTTGCCGGGGAGGATGGCACGCTGCATGCGGTGCAGGCCGCCTTCCTCGAACAGGATGCCTTCCAGTGCGGCTATTGCACGCCGGGCCAGATCATGTCGGCGGTCGCCTGCATTCGCGAAGGCCATGCCGGCTCGGATGAAGAGATCCGCGAATACATGGCCGGCAATCTCTGCCGCTGCGGCGCCTATCCGCATATCATCGCCGCCGTGCGCCAGGCGGCCGTGGAGGCCGCGTCATGAGGGACTTTTCGTATCTCCGCGCCGGCTCCGTCGATGCAGCCCGTGAGGCAGCAGCACTTCCCGGCGCCATGCTTTTGGCCGGCGGCACGACGCTTGTCGATCTCGCGAAATGCGGCGTTGCCGAACCCGAGACCGTGGTCGACATCACCCATCTCAAGGGACTGGACACGATTGCCGTTGATGACCGGGGCGCCACGATCGGCGCGCTGGCCAGGATGAGCCGCGTCGCCGACCATGCCGATATCAAGAGCCGGTTCCCCGCAGTCTCGGAAGCATTGTGGCAGGCGGCGTCGGCTCAGCTGCGCAACATGGCGACGATCGGCGGCAATCTGATGCAGCGTACGCGCTGCCCCTATTTCCGCGATCCGGCGAATTTCCCCGCTTGCAACAAGCGCTCGCCCGGCAGCGGCTGCTCGGCGATCGGCGGCGTCACCCGCGGCCATGCCGTGCTCGGCACCAGCGAGGCCTGCGTCGCCACCTATCCCGGCGACCTGGCGGTTGCACTCGTCGCCTTCGACGCGATCGTCCATCTCGGCGACCGTCAGATCGCCGTCGATGATTTTTTCCTGTTGCCGGGCAGCACGCCCGAAAGGGAACATGCGATCGAGCCCGGCGAGATGATCACCGCGATCAGCATTCCCGCTTCGGCGGCCGCCCGCCGCTCGACCTATCTCAAGGTCCGCGACCGCCAGTCCTATGAATTCGCCGCGGCAAGTGCCGCGGTCGGCATCGAATTCGAGGCCGACGGAAGGACAATTCGCGATCTGCGCGTCGCGCTTGGCGGCGTCGCCACCAAGCCATGGCGCGCCCGTGCCGTTGAAGAGGCGCTGAAAGGCAAAGTGCTTGAGCCGGAGGTCGTCAGGCAAGCTAGCCTGCTCGCCGTCGAGGGCGCCGTCGACCATGGCGCCAACCACTACAAGATCGAACTGGCGCCGCGCGTCGTCGCCCGCGCCATCCTCAAAATGGGAGAAACGGCATGACCGTTCACGAGTTGAGAACAAGACCCGGCGATGCCAAACGCGGCGACGCTTCGGACGGTGCCGTCCTCCCCGATCAAGTCGGCGGCCGGCTGTCGCGCGTCGACGGCCCGGCCAAGATCACCGGTGCCGCCAAATACGCTGTCGAGCAGCAGCTCAAGGGGCTTACCCATGCGGTGCTGGTCGAGAGCACCATTGCCGCCGGCCGGGTGCGTTCGATCGACACGGCCGCGGCCAAGGCGTCGCCCGGCGTGCTGCTGGTGCTGACGCCCGACAATATCCTGCCGCTGAGAACCGCAACGGACTGGCTGGGTACGCCGCCGCCGGACGTCGCCTGTTGCCCGCTGGCGCGCGACATCACCTTCAGCGGCCAGCATGTCGCGGCGGTGGTGGCCGAGAGTTTCGAGCAGGCGGTCGCGGCCGCAGCGCTGGTCAAGATCGCCTATGACGAGGCGCCGGCGATCGTCGACCTCAGCGATTCAAAGGCCGGCGACGGCATCCCCGTCGATGCGATGACCAAGGAATGGGGCGAGGCGGAGACAGCGTTCGCCTCGGCTCCGGTCAGGATCTGCAACGCCTACAACACGCCGCGCGAATACCAGGCGCCGATGGAGCCGCATGGCCTGATCGCAAAGTGGCAGGGCGACCAGCTGACGGTCTGGGAGCCGAGCCAATGGCTCGACGGCATGGCGCGGACCTATGCCGAATGGTTCGGCGTGCCGTTCGAGAATGTACGACTGGTCTCGCCCTATATTGGTGGCGGCTTCGGCTCCAAGGCGTTTGCCTATGGCTACGGCGCTGTAGCGGCAGTCGCCGCGAAAATACTGGGACGGCCGGTGAAGCTGGCGGTCACCAGGCCGCAGACCTTCACCGCCTATGGCGGACGGGCGGCGACGCGCCAGACCGTGGCGCTCGGCGCCAACGCGGAGGGCCAGATCCAGTCGATCGTGCATCGCGGCGTCAACGAGACCTCGGTCGACGGCATGTGGGTCGAGCCGCTGGGCTCGGTCACCTCGGTCATGTACGCGACGCCGAATTTCTCGTCGCGGCAGAACGTCGTGCGGGTCAACACGGTGGTGCCGGGGGCATTGCGCGCGCCGGGCGAGAACCCGAGCGCCTTCGGCATCGAAAGCGCCATCGACGAGCTCGCCTATGAGGTCGGTATCGATCCGCTGGAAATCCGGCTCAGGAACTATGCCGAGCAGGATCCGCATGCGAAGAAGCCGTGGTCGACACGGCAGCTGCGTGAGGCCTTCGCGGCCGGCGCCGAAGCCTTTGGCTGGTCGAAGCGGAACCCCCGGCCGCGTTCGATGCGCGACGGCAACCAGCTGATCGGCTGGGGTGTCGCGGCAGGCACCTACCCGGTGCGGCGCGCCTATGGCGAGGCGGTCGTGCGCATTCTCGCCGACGGCTCGGTCGAGGTCGAAAGCTCATCGATCGACATGGGGCAGGGCACCTACACGATCCTGGCGCAGACCGCCGCCGAGGTGGTGGGCGTGCCGGCGGAAAACGTCGTCGTCAAGCTTGGCGATTCCCGCTATGCCCGTGCCGGCGTCACCGGCGGTTCGCGGCTGGCCGGGGTGATGACCGGCGCCGTCCACAAGGCGGCGAGTGCCGCGCTCGACCAACTGATCGGGCTCGCCATCAGCGATCCGGCTTCGCCGTTCCATGCACTGCAGGCCAACACGCTCGTCGTCGCCAATGGCCGCATTGCTCCACCGCGCGGCAACGGCCCTGAAGTTTCCATCGCCGAACTGCTCAGGAGCATCGGGCGCGAGCATATCGAGGCGAAGGGCGACACCATGCCGGCCAATTCGACGGTCGAGGACCGCTACAAGAACTACACCACCATAGCCATGGCGCTGCCACACACCGAGGGCGACTATTCCCGCCACAGCTGGTGCGCGCATTTCATCGAAGTGCGCGTCGACGAGGACTTTGGCACGGTTCGTGTGTCGCGTGTGGTGTCGGCGCTGGATTCGGGCCGGCTCTACAACCCCAAGCTCGCCGAAAGCCAGTGGAAGGGCGGCATCATCATGGGCATCGGCCAGGCGCTGCTCGAGGAAGGCATCGTCGACCGCCGCCACGGCCGCATCGTCAACAACAACCTCGCCGACTATCTCATCGCCACCAATGCAGACATTCCCGACATCGAGGTGATCTCGGTCGGTATTCCCGATCCGCATTCCTCGGTGCTGGGCGGCAAGGGGGTCGGCGAGCTGGGCATCGTCGGCGTGGCGCCGGCGATCGCCAACGCGGTATTCCACGCCACCGGGAAACGGGTGCGGGATCTGCCGATCACGCTGGAGAAGCTGATTTAGGCGGAGGTTGGGACTGTCGGCGCGTTGGCGATTGGCAAAAGCCGAGGTGACGTCCGATCTCCCCACGAGAGGGGAGATCGGCAGCTTCAACGCTCTGCCTTTTTCAGGCTCACCACGACAGACTGAACGCGAGCTTGCCGAAATGCCGGCCGCCGGCCGCCATGTGGGCGTAGGCCTCGGTCGCCTGGTGCTGGCCGTAGACCGTGTCGATGACCGGATCGATACGGGCGGCGCCGATTGCGCGCGCCGCGTCGCGCAGGTCGGATACTGAACCGGTGTTGTTGCCCACAACCTTGAGTGCCTTGATGATGATCGGCAGCAGGTTCGTGGTGGCCTCGGCGCCGGTGACGAAGCCGATGGCGAACACCGTGCCGCCGGGCGCCGCGGCATTGATAGAGCGGGCGAAGGTCGCCGCGCCGCCGGTTTCGACGATCAGGTCGGCGCCGAGCCCGTCGGTCAATTCGAGCACCTTGGCGTCCCAGTCCGTTGTTTCGCGGTAGTTGATGAGGTGATCGGCACCCAAAGCCTTGGCGCGCGCCAGCTTTTCGTCAGACGACGAGGTGATGACGACCGTGGCGCCGGCTGCCTTGGCCAGCTGCAGGGTCAGGATCGAGACACCGCCGGTACCGAGCAGGACGACGACCGACCCCGGCCCGGCATCGGCGGCGCGAAGCGCATTCCACGCGGTGGTGCCGGCGATCGGCAGCGTCGCTGCCGCTTCGAAGGACAGATGCGCCGGCATCGGCACAACGGCATTGGCCGGCAGCGCGACGTATTCGGCGAGCGAGCCGGGCAGCGTCAGCCCGCGCATCTCTCTGGTCTCATAAGGCCGCGGACGGCCGCCGATCCAGCGCGGTTTTGCATGGGCGATGACGCGGTCGTTCATGGCGAGCCTCGACACGCCTTCGCCGATGCCGACGATCTCGCCGGCGCCGTCGACGACGGGAATGAGCGGAAAGCTCGGACCTGGATAGTTGCCGCTCGCTATCGCGACATCGACAAAATTGAGGCTTGCGGCGCGCAGGCGGATCAGCACTTCGCCGCGCTGCGGTTCAGGCGTGGGAACGGTGGCCGCGCGAAACGCGTCCAGTCTCGGGGCAGTCAGTTCGATCGCTTTCATGTCTCACTCCGGTTGATGGCCGATTGACGGGCCGGGATTGAGTGAAGCTAGCTGCTGCGCTATTGGTATATAATCCTTGGCTTTTACATTTGAGCTCTGCACCTGATGCAGCAATCGCACGAACCGGCAGCATTGGTCGAAATGGCCGCCTTCGCGGCAATCGCCGAAGCACGCTCCTTCACCAGGGCGGCTGCTCGCATCGGCCGCGACGCGACGATCCTGTCGCGGCGCCTTGCCTCGCTGGAAGAGCGGTTGGGCGTGCGCCTGCTGCACCGGACGACACGAAGCGTGTCGCTGACCGAGGCGGGTTCGGAATTTCTCATCCGCGTCCGCGCCATCCTGGCTGCGGTCGACGAGGCCGAGGCTGCCGCGTCGGCGCATGCCGGCGGCGGGCCGCGCGGCGTGCTGCGGCTGGCGCTTCCCGGCTCGTTCGGGCGCATGTGGATCGGCCCGCTGCTGCCGCAGTTTCTCGCCGAATTTCCCGACGTTCGTATCGAGGCCGAGTTCTCCAACCGTTTCGCCGATCTCGTCGCCGAGAATTTCGATGTCGCCGTCCGTCTCGGCGCGCTGCAGGATTCGCGGCTGGTGGCGCGCAAGGTCGCGACACGGCGGCGGCTGCTGTGCGCCGCGCCGTCCTACCTCGCCCGCCGGGGCACGCCGACTGCGCCGGAGGCGCTGCTGGAACACAGCTGCCTGGGCTTCTCGGGTTTCCAGACCTTTCCGGCCTGGGAGATGACCGACAGCACGGGTCGCCGCGTCAGTATCGAGGTCTCCGGGCCGCTGGTCACCGACGACGCCGAGGTGCTGGTCGAAGCCGCCGTGCAAGGCGTCGGACTGATGATGAGCACGGATTGGCTGGTCGGACGCGAGCTCGCCAACGGCCGGCTGGTGCCAGTGCTGGAGGACTGGACACTCGCCGATGAAGGCGCGGTCTATGTCGTCATGCCTTCGGCCAAGGGGCAAGCCGCCAAGACACGTGCCTTCGCCGACTGGATCGGCAAACGCTTTGCGCCAGTCCCGCCGTGGCGGAGGTGAGGGTGCTGATCTCCCCCTCGAGGGTGGATTACGCGCTCAGCCGCCTCCGCCTCCACCACCCTGCTTGATGAAATGACCGAGCAGATCCATCGGCACCGGAAACACGACCGTCGACGAGCGCTCACCGGCGATGTCATGGAGAGCCTCGAAATAGCGTAGCTGCATGGCCTGCGGTGCTTCGGCCAGCATCTTGCCGGCCTCGACGAGCTTTGCCGCCGCCTGCTGTTCGCCGTCGGCATTGATCACTTTCGCACGCCGCAGCCGTTCCGCCTCGGCCTGCTTGGCGATGGCGCGGACCATGTTCTCGTTGAGGTCAACATGCTTGATCTCGACATCGGAGACCTTGATGCCCCAGGCATCGGTGCGCTGGTCGAGAATCTCCTGGATATCGCTGTTGAGCTTGTCACGTTCGGCCAGCATTTCATCGAGCTCATGCTTGCCGAGCACCGAGCGCAACGTGGTCTGTGCCAGCTGGTTGGTGGCGGTCATGAAGTCTTCAACCTGGATCACCGCCCGCTCGGCGTCGACGATACGAAAATACAGCACCGCGTTGACCTTCACCGAAACGTTGTCGCGCGAGATCACGTCCTGCGGCGGGACGTCCTGGACCACCACTCGCAGGTCGACCTTCACCATCTGCTGCACGAAGGGGATGAGGATGATAAGGCCGGGGCCCTTGACCCCGGTGAAGCGGCCGAGCGTGAAGACCACGCCGCGCTCATATTCCCGCAGGATGCGAATGGCCGCGGATAGGAACATGACCACGACGAGCGCTGCTGCCAGATAGGCCACATAACCGATGATCATTGCCTTGCTCCATCGCTTCTCACATTGCGGCGCCGTATCGTCAGCACAAGATCCCTGACATCGGCCACCTCGACGCTGTCGCCCACTGCAGGCGGTTCGTCGGCTTTTGCCCGCCAGCGCTCGCCCCGGGCGAGCACGTGGCCCTCGCTGCCCTGCCAGTCGAGAACCTTCGCCGGCAGCCCCTGCATGGCCTGTGCGCCAACACGCGGAACGTTCTTGCGGGCCGCCCACAGATAGCTGCCGGTCAGCAGCGCCAGGCCGAGCGTCAGGACGGCGGCGGTGCCGATAACGGCCCACGACATCTCGAAGCCGGGCCCCTCGATCCTGAGCAGCATGGCAGCGCCCAGCAGAAACGCAGCCACGCCTCCCAGCCCAAGGACCACAGTCGGGTTCAAGGCTTCGACGACCAGGAAGATGATGCCAAGCAGCATCAAGGCAAGGCCGGCATAGCTGATCGGCAGGAGATTGAGCGCATAGAGCCCGAGCAACAGGCAAATCGTGCCGATCACGCCGGGTGCGACCGCGCCCGGGCTCGTGAATTCGAAGACGAGGCCATAAACGCCGACCAGCATCAGGATGACGGCGATGTTCGGGTCCGTGATGACGGCGAGAAGCCGGATGAGCCAGCCTGGCTCGAGCGTTTCGACCGGCAGCCCCTTCGTCGCCAATGCCTCTTTTTTGCCGGCGATCTCGACGGTCCGGCCGTCGGCCAGTTGAAGCAGTTCGGTGGTGTCGCGGGCGACGAAGTCGATGACATGCTGCTGCAGCGCCGCGCCGGCCGACAGGCTGGCCGCCTCGCGCACGGCCTTTTCTCCCCATTCGGCATTGCGCCCGCGCAATTCAGCCAGGCTGCGGATCAGGGCAACGGCATCGTTCGTCGCCTTGGCGATCATCGCATCGCCCGCGGGTGCGTTCTTCTTGTCCTTGTCCGCCTCCGGGCCATCGTTCTTGCCGCCGGGAAACGATGGCAGCGGCCCGCCCATCTCGATCGGCGTTGCCGCGCCCAGATTGGTGCCGGGCGCCATCGCCGCCAGATGGGTGGCGTAGAGGATGTAGGTTCCGGCGCTCGCCGCGTGCCCGCCGGCGGGCGCGACATAGCCGATGACGGGAACCGGCGAGGCGAGAATGCCGGCGATCATCTCGCGCATGCTGGTGACCAGCCCGCCGGGCGTGTCCATCTGCAGGATGAGAGCCTGGGCATTTCGGTCCGCGGCCACCGCCAGTGCTTCCTCGAGCTGCCTGGCACTCGCCGGACCGATGGCGCCGTCTATCTCGACGCGCAACACAATTTTCTCCCGGCCGTCCGCCTCTCCGGTTGCGGAAGAGGGACAAACGGCCGCAACAGCCACGAAAGCCGCGGCAAGCAGGACCGCACGCGCGAGTTTCACGCTCAAAGCTCCACATCTAGGAATATGGGCTGGATTTTGCCGAAATCCATGACGCGGCGCGCGGCGGGTGACGCATCGCACGGTCCTACTGGATGTCGGCCTGCTCAGCGGCGGCTACGGCACCGTAGAAGCTCCGCCAATCGGGCACGTTCCGCGTCTATGAAGATCCCGACGACATGCTGCGCCATGTCGACGAAGTCGGCGGCCGCACATGAAGGCGACCGGCGGGCTGTCGCCGTCATTCGATCACACCTATGTTTTGCGCATTGGAGCCATCTCTGGCGGGCTTCTATTGCGCGGCGTCCTCCTGGATTGTCTGTTCCTGGATTCGGGCGGGTGCCCCGAGACACTGATCGTAGCCGATGGTGCAATTATTCAGACATTCGTTGCGCCCCTGGATGGATTTGACGCTGTTGTAGTCGATCGGCACAGCCTGGCATTTCTTCTGGCACGCCTGGTCCTTCTCGGCGCAATTCGTGCCGTGGCCCTTAGGGTACTTCTTCGTGGTCGCTTCAGCGTTCAATGGCAAGACGGCCAGCAGCGCCAGCAGCGTCGGTATCAGTCGGAGCATACGCATGGATCCTCCCTTGCGCGTTAGACCTCTGCACTTGGAGGCAATGTTAGCGCGCCACTTCCGTTGGCCGCATCACCCGTGCGGGGGATGGATGGCAGCGGGGCCGCCGCTAGCCCAGGCAATTTCCCCGTGATCGGTTCTGATCGTCATCGCTCCGGCCGGCAGCCGATCACAAAACGCGACGACGTTCAGGCAATCATATCGCGCGCTGGGCACGATCAGACCGTCATAATCGAGGAAATGCGCGGCCTCGCCGATGTCTTGCGACCTCGGATATTCGGCGTGCTTTTCCTGATACGAAAGCTGCCCGTAGCGCGCGGTGTCGAGGCCAAGGGTCTGCAAGGCTGCCAGGTCGAGCAGTCTGAGCGTCCGGTCCAAAGCAAGATCGATCTCGAAGAGATTGTATCTGACGCGCGAAGGGATCACTGGCTGCCCCCGCGTCAGGTGGAATCTCATCTCGCTCAAGGCACCTTCGCGCTCTTGCGAGGTGTAGAGCACGTCGAACGTTCCATCGTCCCAACGGCCGCCGGAGCTCGAGCACTGGATCGGGCTGCGGCCCTGGCGCACCACACGCCAAACCGTCCCGGAGTATTCGACCGGAACCATTTCCTCGATAGCATCGATGAGCCGACTGTCTCGCCTCATCCGCCCGGCGATCGCCAATTACAGAAAGACCTCGTTCTCAAGCCGGTCGATGACTTTGAGCACGTCGAGGGCGCGGTCGTCGTGAATGAGATCTATCGCCCTTTCACCGTTCAATTGCGGGTGGCGAGCGTAAAGCCAGGTGCGGATATCGCTTGGCTCGTAGAATTCCTGCAGTCGGCCGACGATATAGTGCAGGTCCGATAGAATGAGCTCGCTGCGCGGCTGGGGCTTGATGTCGCCGGCCTTCCACCTCGAAACCGTGGCCTTGGACACGTCGGTGATGTTTGCAATATCGGTTCCCTTGAGACCGCCAAACGTGCCCAATTCGTCCAGGAATCTGGGAACCGCCCGCAACGCCGTAGCCATGTTTTCTCTCCGGCTTCCAAGCCAGCTTCGCCCATGCGTGTCAGCCTGACACTTTGACTGCATCGGCGCATTTCGGTTTCACAAATGGAAAATATGAAACAGAGATGCAAATGTCAATTGCCGCTTCGGTTCGAGGGGCCTCCAGTGCCTGGTCGCTCAGGCCTGAAGCAGCGCCTGCTCTTCCGCGCTCAGATGGCGTGCCTTGCCTTTGGCAAGGTCGCCGAGTTGCAGAGATCCGATCGCGATCCGTACCAGGCGCAGCACCTCGATGTCGTGGGCGGCGAGCAGCCGGCGGATATGGCGGTTGCGGCCCTCGTCGAGCACGATCTCCAGCCAGGCGGTGCTGGTGCCGCCGCGCAGCAGCTCGATGGACCGGGCCGTCAGCAATTCGCCGTCGACTGTCGCGCCGGCGCGCAACCGCGCCAGCATGGCCTCGTCGGGCAGCGCGCCGATCTGCACGTGATAGGTCTTGGCGACATGCGAGGCGGGATCGAGCAGGCGCTGCGCGAAGCGCGTGTCGTTGGTCATCAACAGCAGGCCTTCGCTGGCCTTGTCGAGGCGGCCGACCGGCGAGACGAAAGGCAGGTCGAGGCCTGCCAGGCAATCATAGACGGTGCCGCGGTCCTGCGGGTCGTCGCGAGTGGTGACCAGCCCGCGCGGCTTGTTGAGCATCAGATAGACCTTGCGCTCGGCGGCGACGCGGCGGCCGTCGACCTCGATGCGATCGCGGCCTGGATCGACGCGCATCGAGCCGTTGCGCACGATCTTGCCGGCGACCCGCACGCGCCCCTCGGCAACCAGAAGCTCGGCCTGCTTGCGCGAGCATAGGCCAAGCTTCGACAGCGCGCGACAGAGGCTGACGCCGGGAGGATTGGCTGCGGGGGCAGGGCGTTGCCGGGCAATGTTCGGTCGCGGCGACATGATGTTGCCTGTCGATTCTTGTATACGAGCATCCCACTATAGCCGGCCGCCGGCTATGTCCACGGAAGGGAACTGCATATCGTTTGCGTCGTGCGCAGCGGCTGCGAGGACTTGCATGAAAACAGCCGTTCGCCTTTGCCTGCTGCTCGCCTTCCTGCCGACATCGCCGGCGCATGCCGGCTGGCAGGCGGTCGAGAAGGTCGAGACCTATGCCATCTCAGGGCAATCCGGGCCGGAGTTCTACGCCTCGATCGGCGGGCGCGGGCCGCTGCTCGGCGAACGCCGCGTCATCGCGCATACCAATTTCAAGCTGACCTGGGTGAGGGACTACCAGCCGCAAGGCGACGCCTGCGTGCTGGTGTCGGCGCAGCCGAAGCTGATCATCACCTACACCTTGCCGAAGCCGGCCGCGCAGCTGCCGGGCGCAATCCAGAAGAACTGGGAGGTTTTCGCAGCCGGCCTCGCAGCTCACGAGAAGGTGCATGGCGCCAGCATCGTCGACATGGTGCACAAGATCGAGGCGGCCACCATCGGCCTGACCGTCGCCGATGACCGCGGCTGCAGCAAGATCAGGATCGAAGTGACGAGACGGCTCGCCGGAATCTCGCAGGCACAACGGCAGGCGAGCCGCGATTTCGACCGGGTCGAATTCGGCCCGGGCGGCAAGTTGCGGCAGCTTGTGTTCACGCTGATGACCGGGGGATGACGCTGCAGGGCTGCGGGGGCGGCGCAGGGTACCACCTTTGCGGCCCTCACGCCTGCTCGGTCGGATAGAGCGTCAGGATGTTGACGTTGACCCGTGGCGGCTGGCTCACCGCATACAGGATGGCGGCGGCGATGTCCTCGCTTTCCAGCTGCTCCATGTCGCCCAGCCTTTGCTCGACCGCCTGGCGCACATCGGCGCGCATATTCTGCGTGAACTCGGTCTTGACGGCGCCAGGCTCGATGCAGGTGACGCGGATGCCATCCTTGCCGATCTCGCGGCGCAGCGATTCCGCCATCGCGCTCACCGCGTGCTTGGTGCCGGAATAGACCACCGAAGGGTGGATGTAACGGCCGGTGCCGGACGAGACCACGACGATGTGGCCGGCGCCTTGCCGCTGCATCGACGGCAGTGCCGCATGGATCGGATAAAGCAGGCCCAGGATGTTGACGTCGACCATCCGGCGGTATTCTTCCGGCGTCGTGTTGCGGAACGGCGCGGCGACGCCGACGCCGGCAACCGCAAGCAGCATGTCGAGCCGGCCGTACTCCAGTTGGACCCGCCCGACCATCGCCGTGGCTTGCGTTTCGTCGGTGACGTCGACGGCAATCGGCAGTGCCGCGCTGCCGGTCTCACGGATCCGCCTCGCCAGGTCGTCTAGGCGCTCGGCGCGCCGCGCGGCAATCACCAGCGTGGCGCCCTCGGCCGCCAGCGCCAAGGCGGTGGCCTCGCCGATGCCGGAAGAGGCGCCCGTCACCAAGGCGATCTTGCCGCTCAGTTTTCCTGTGTGCATGTTTTCTCTCCTGACGCTTTGGACACGCCGTGAAGCTAGGGCGCAGGCTTTCGGGCAACAATGCTGATCGAAAACCGAATCCACTGTTGGAGTTCCTGGGCGCAATACGCGGCAGCGCCCGTTTCCCGCAGAGTACCGCAAGGCATGCGGGACAGTGCCCGTCGGCAAGCCCATGTGCGCGCAATTTCCTTTGAGCTGACGAGCGGGCCTTGACGTGACTGGAGCTGTTGCGTCTTGATACGGGGGCTGCGGGGCTTCGCATGAAAACAGCTGATCGACTACGTCTGCGGGTGGCTTGTTTGCATGCGACGCGCTTGCATGCACTCTCGCGACCGAGCGCAAGATGAAGGTCCTCGTCCTCTATTGCCATCCCTGCACCGACAGCTTCAACGGCGCCGTGCGCGACACGGTGCTGGAGACGCTTGCCGAAAGCGGCCATCAGGTCCACCTGCTCGACCTCTATGCGACCGGCTTCGATCCGGTCATGCGCACGCGGGAATGGCGCGGTTACCACGACAAGGCGGCGAACCTGCAACCGGTGCACGAACATGCGCAGGAGCTGCTCTGGGCGGAGGCGGTCGTCTTCATCTATCCGACCTGGTGGTATGGCCCGCCGGCGATGCTGAAAGGCTGGCTGAAGCGTGTGCTGGTGCCGGGCTTCGCTTTCGAGATGCCGACGGCACGACGCGGCCCGCGGCCCAAATTGCGGCACATACGCCGGGTGATGGCAATGACCACATGTGGCGCCACGCCGCTGATGTCGTGGATCATGGGACAGCCCGGCCGGCGGACCCTGCTGCGCGGCTTCCGGTCCGTCTGCCATCCGCTGTGCCGGACCAAATTCCTGGCGCTCTACCGGATGGACAGCGTCTCGGCCGCCGGACGCCAGGCGCATCTGCAGCGGGTCAGAAAAGCGGTTGCCGGCCTTGGTCGCGCTGATGCGGTCGCCGCCACAGTGCCTGGCTGATTTGGACCAGGCGAGCCGCCGCTGTCTCCGCCGAATGTCGCGGGCGGGTGTCGGTTTGGCAAAGGTCAAAAAAATCAAGTCTCACCTTGACCCAAGAATGGTTGCAGTGTTGGGTTGCAAAGATCAAGGCCTTCTTGATCAAGCGCACTGCGATGCAAATAAACGACATGATCCGTGAGCCGATGATTCGAAAATGGCATAGGTCTTTTTGTCGGTCGCTGCTGCGTGGGCTCGTGGTCTTGTTTGCCCTGAGCGGCCCAGCTTTGGCTGCCAGCAGCGATTGTGTCGGGGACGACGAGGCCGATACGGCTCGGCGAATTGCCGCTTGTACACTCATGATAGAGGATGTGACGGAGCCCGCCAGCAGCCGTTTGACGGCCTATTTCAAGCGCGGCGTCGCCTGGGCGAGGCAGAATGATTATGATCGCGCCATTGCCGATTTCGATAAGGCGATCAGCCTCGATCCGGAAGATGCCAGGCCTTATTACTACCGAGGCATCACCTGGGCACTCAAGAGCGACGCTGATCGCGCTATCGCCGATTTCGACCAGGCGATCAGCCTCGACCCGAAGAGCGATGCATACCGCATCCGAGGCTCTGCCTGGCTCGACAAAGGCGACAACGACCGAGCTATTGTCGACTACGATCAGGCCATCAGCCTCGAGCCCCGGAATGCCGGAGCTTATGGCGACCGGGGCCTGGCCTGGGCACGCAAGGGCGACAACGACCGCGCTATCGCCGATTTCGGCCAAGCGATCAGCCTCGATCCCCGCGATGGCCGAACTTATAACAACCGAGGTCTCGTGTGGAAAAGGAAGCGGGACTACGACCGTGCCATCGCCGATTATGACCAGGCGATCAGCCTCGATCCGAAGGAAGCCAGCGCCTACGACAATCGGGGCATGGCCTGGCTACTCAAGGGCGACTATGACCATGCCATTTCCGATTTCGGACAGGCGATCAGCCTCGATCCGAATGTCGCCGGAGTCCATCATCATCGAGGCATGGCCTGGTCACTCAGAGGCGATTCTGATTACGCCATTGCCGACTACGATCAGGAAATCAGCCTCAATCCGAAGAACGCCCGTGCCTACCTCGATAGAGGCCTGACTTGGACAATCAAAGGCGATTACAATCGTGCGATCGCCGACTACGACCAAGCGATAAGCCTCGACCCGAAAGACGCCAGTGCCTATGGCAATCGAAGCCGGGCCTGGAAATATAAGGGCGACTACGACCGCGCCATCGCCGACGCCGACCAGGCGATCAGTCTCGATCCGGAACGCGCCAGTGCTTTCTACAACAGAGGCAACGTTTGGGCTGACAAAGGCGACTATGACCGCGCCATCGCCGACTTTGACCAGGCGATCGGCCTCGATTCGAAAGACCCCAATGCTTACGACGATCGAGGTACGGCTTGGGCACACAAAGGCGATGACGACCGCGCGATTGCCGACTTCGATCAGGCAATCCTGCTCGACCCGAAACACGCCAGTGCCTACAGGAAGCGCGGCTGGATATGGGACAAGAATGGCGAATACGACCGCGCCCTCGAGGACTATGGCAAAGCAATTGGGCTCGATCCGAAATATGCCCATGCTTATCTCAGCAGAGGTCTCGTCTGGTCAATAAAAGGCGAATACGTACGTGCAACGGCAGATTACGACCAGGCAATCAGCCTCGATCCGACGATTGTCTACGCCTATTTGGGCCGGGGTATCGTCCATTTCTACTCCGGTGCGATGGAGAAAGCCCAAGCCGATTTCGCGCAAGCCGCCACAGTCAAACCAGAGGATGCTTATGTTGCGATCTGGCTCGATTTTGCCGAACGTCGCAATGGCGCAGCAGGGCATTTGCAGGAAGCGACCAAGAAGCTCGACATGACGCGATGGCTGGCGCCGGCTGTTCGAATGCTGCTTGGCGAGCAGACTCTCGCCGCGACAATTGCAGAAGCCGACGACCCTGATGCGATAAAGAAACGCGGAAACCTGTGCGAGACAAATATGTTCAGCGCCGAGCTGAGCCGACTGCAGGGGCACAGCGATGAAGCTTTGCGGCTCTATCGGCTCGCCGCCAGCGATTGCCCCGAAAACTCCTACGAATTTGTTGCCGCCAACGCAGCCCTGCGCGAGCTGGCGCCTTAGCTGCCGCCGCTACGGATTTCCCCGCCTTCGGTGAGATTTCGTTGCTCAACACAGTCTTCGCGCGTTGACTCTATTCCCAATTTCTGGAAATCTCGAAGTATGGACAAGACACTCGCACTTTCGGCGCTTGCCGCGCTCGGCCAGGAGACCCGGCTGGACGTTTTTCGCCTTTTGGTGCGGGCTGGAGCCGACGGCGTGCCGGCGGGCGAGATCGCCACGCGGCTCGCCGCATTTCCGAATACGATGTCGGCTCATCTCAAGATACTGTCGCATGCCGGCCTGGTGCGGACCGAACGGGAGGGCCGCAGCGTGCGCTACTTCGCCGACATGACCAGGTTTCGCGATCTGCTGGCCTACCTCATGGAGGATTGCTGCAACGGCGCGCCGGAACTTTGCCAGCCTGTCATCCAGGCCGTGACCTGCAACTGCTAGCCAGATGAGCTCCGGCAATCTTCCCCGCCGCCTTGTTGCCGAGGCCCTCGGCACAGCTCTGCTGGTCGCCACCGTGGTCGGTTCCGGCATCATGGCTGACAGGCTGAGCAATGATGTCGCCGTCTCCCTGCTCGGCAACACCTTGCCGACCGGGGCGATCCTGGTCGTGCTGATCACCATATTCGGGCCGATATCCGGAGCGCACTTCAACCCGGCGGTGACGCTGGTATTCGCGCTTCGACGCGAGATCGAAACGAACGCAGCGCTGGCTTACGTCGCCGCCCAGATTGTCGGCGGCATCGCTGGAACATTCCTGGCGCATGCAATGTTCGAATTGCCGATCCTGCAAGTGTCGGCGACGGTGCGGACCGGAAGCGGGCAATGGATTGCGGAGCTGGTCGCCGCCTTCGGGCTGGTCTTCACCATCCTCGCCGGCCTGCGTTCCCGTCCGGATTCGATCCCCTGGCTGGTCGGGCTCTATATCACCGCCGCCTACTGGTTCACCGCATCGACATCCTTCGCCAATCCGGCCGTCGCCATCGCCCGTGCGTTCTCCAACACTTTTGCCGGGATCCGCCCCGCCGATCTGCCGGGCTTCATCGGCGCCGAACTTTTGGGCGCATTGCTCGCCATGGCATTGGCAGGGTGGCTGCTCGCCCAACCGAAACCAGCCGGACAGATGAAAGCTGCGCAATGACCATCACCATCTATCACAACCCCGATTGCGGCACCTCGCGCAACACACTGGCCGTGATCAGGCAGTCCGGCGAGGAGCCTGAGGTGGTCGAATATCTGAAAAATCCGCCGTCGCGCGAAAAGCTCGTCGAGCTGATCGCAGCGATGGGCATGACGCCGCGCCAATTGCTGCGCGAAAAGGGCACGCCCTATGCCGAACTTGGCCTGGGCGACCCGCAGTGGAGCGACGACGAGATCCTCGATTTCATGCTGGCGCATCCGATCCTGATCAACCGGCCGATCGTGGTGACGCCGCTCGGCACCATGCTCGCCCGACCCTCCGAAGCCGTGCTCGATATCCTGCCCAATCCGGATATCGGCCCGTTCACCAAGGAGGACGGCGAGGTGGTCATCGACGCCAGCGGCAAGCGCGTCGTCTAGATATCGGCCTATTTCGATTTTTGTCGAAATTTGCTTGACGTGCAGCGATTCTGGAAATAGCTTATTTCCATGAAACTCGAAAAAGCAGCCTCGCAACTTGAAGCCCTCGGCAGCCCGACGCGGTTGCAGCTCTATCGGACGCTGGTGCGGGCGGGCGATGAGGGGCTGCCGGTCGGGCGTATCCAGGACAGATTGGGCATCGCTGCCTCGACGCTGTCGCATCACCTCAAGCGGCTGGTCGACACCGGCCTGGTGACACAGGAGCGCCAGGCGACGACGCTGATCTGCCGGGCCAACTATCCCGCCATGAACGGGCTCATCGGATACCTCGCAGACGAATGCTGCGCCGACGCCACCTGTGCGCCGGCATCGGCGGAAGCGGCCGCCAAAACGGCGGCATGATTTTTTTGCCATTATAATTCGAAATTACCGGAAGGATGGAAGACATGGAGATGATCGAAAAACTCCCCGTTGCGGTGATCGGCGCCGGGCCGGTCGGTCTGGCGGCAGCGGTCCACCTGATCGCGCGGGGCATTCCTGTCAAAGTCTACGAAGCCGGCAATGCGGTTGCATCCAATCTCAGGGATTGGGGCCATGTCCGTGTGTTCACGCCCTGGCGCTATTGCGTCGATCAGGCGGCCAGAAACCTGCTCGAGGCGCATGGCTGGCGGATGCCTGAGCCCGAGGCATTCCCAACCGCGGACGACCTCGTCGCGGATTATCTCGAGCCGCTGGCAAAGCTTCCGCAATTGTCGCCGTCGATCGAAACCGGCGCCCGGGTCGTCGGTATTTCGCGCTGGGGCGCCGACAAGGTCTCGAGCAAGGGACGCGAGAACCGGCCGTTCATGCTGGCGGTCGAGACTGCCGATGGTACAAGACGCGACAGCGCACGTGCCGTCATCGATGCTTCGGGAACCTGGCAGATGCCGAACCCGCTCGGCGCCGGCGGAATTCATGCCGAAGGCGAAGCCGAGTTTGCCGACCGCATCGCCTACGGCATCCCCGATATTCTCGGCCGCGACCGCAGCCTTTATGCGGGGAAGACGACGCTGGTCGCCGGCTCCGGCCATTCGGCCGCCAATGCGGTGCTGGATCTCGCCAGCCTGGCAAATGTGGAGGCCGGCACCGCTTTCATCTGGACAACGCGCGGCACCGACCTGGTGCGCATCTACGGTGGCGGTGATGCCGACCAATTGCCGGCACGCGGCGAACTCGGCGCCGAAGTGCGCGAACTCGCCGAGAGCGGCGGCGTCAGGCTGGTGACGGGCTTTGCGGCTGTTTCGATCCGCGATGCCGACGGCCGGCTGGTCGTCGAAGGCCAGACCAGGGACGGCTTGCAGGCGCTGGGTCCGGTCGACCGTATCATCGCCGCGACCGGACAACGCCCGGATCTGTCGCTGACCCGTGAGCTTCGGCTCGAGCTCGATCCATGGCTGGAAAGCGTCAAGGCACTGGGACCGCTCATCGATCCCAACGAGCACTCCTGCGGCGACGTGCCGCCGCACGGCCACCGTGAGCTCAGCCATCCCGAGCACGGGTTCTATACGGTCGGCATCAAGAGCTATGGCCGGGCGCCGACCTTCCTGCTGCTGACCGGGTATGAGCAGGTGCGCTCCGTCGCCGCGGCGATCGCCGGCGACATGGTTGCGGCCGACAATGTCCAGCTCGTGCTGCCGGAGACCGGCGTCTGCACCGTGCCGAGGATTGGCATTGCCGACAAGGGTTGCTGCGGCGGTCCGGCGCCGGCGGCTTCGAGCGCCTGCTGTGTCGCCGATGCCGAAGCAAAGGCGGTCGGCAAAAGCGGCTGTGGCTGCAGCGTCGCGGCATGAGTCTTTCGCCGCCTTCGCCGGCCATCCTGCGCAGCCGCGGCGCGATCATCACCGCGCTTGGCCTGACGCAGATCATGGCGTGGGGTTCTTCCTACTATCTTCCCGCGGTCATCGCGCCGGCAGTCTCCTCCGATACCGGCTGGCCGCTGGCATGGGTTGTCGGCGGCCTGTCTCTTGGCTTGCTTGTGGCCGGATTGATCTCTCCGCGCGTCGGGTCGTCGATCGAGCGGCATGGCGGCCGCAATGTCCTGGCGTTCAGCGCTGGATGCATCGGGGTCGGCCAGGTTGGGCTGGCCGTTGCCCCCAACCTTGCGGCCTATATCGCTGCCTGGCTGGTCATCGGCCTGGGCATGGGGGCGGGGCTCTACGATGCCGCTTTCGCAACGCTTGGCCGCCACTATGGCCACGGCGCGCGCTCCGCCATCACCATGCTGACGCTGTTCGGCGGCCTTGCGAGCACCATCTGCTGGCCGATCTCAGCCTTGCTGCTGGGGGAGGTCGGCTGGCGCGGCACCTGCCTGGTCTACGCCGCCTTTCAGCTGGCAATTGCGCTTCCGCTCTATCTGGTGATCCTGCCCCGGGAGCCGCCGCAACCGGCAGTCAAACCAGGATTGAAGGAGGCGGCACCCATTCTTGACAACCAAGCCGATCCGTCGATCGTGATCGTTCTGGCCGCGACCCTCACACTTGCGGCTGTGATCTCCTCGACGCTGTCGGTGCATCTGCTCACAATCCTGCAAGGCAGCGGCATGGCGCTTGCCGCAGCCGTCGGGCTCGGCGTGCTGGTTGGCCCGTCCCAGGTGGCGGCCCGCGCGATCGAGATGATGATCGCGCGCTACCACCATCCGATTTTCACCAAGTTTGCCTCGGTTGCATTTGTGGCGATCGGCGTTTCGACGCTCTGGGCCGGCATGCCGATCATCCCGCTGGCGCTCGGTTTCTACGGCGCGGGCATCGGCCTCGAATCCATCGCCCGGGGAACGCTGCCGCTCGCGCTGTTCGGCTCGAACGGCTACGCGAGACTGATGGGCCGCCTCGCCATGCCGAGCCTGATCGCCCAGGCGGCGGCACCCTCGGCCGGAGCATTGCTGCTGGAGCGCTTCGGCCCGCACGGGACGTTGGCCGCGCTTTCTGGTCTAGCGCTGGCCAACGTCATCCTCGCATGCGGCTTGGGCTGGCGGATGCTCCGCCGGCGGCAATCGCAGGTTCAAACCCGATAGGATTTTGACCTGCGTTCAGCGCCTTCAACTGGAGAGCGGGAGATCTTCCAAGGGATCGACAAGGAAGGACGCGGCGATCAGATCGTCCGCATCGAGGCGCAGTGAGCCTTTGGCGCCGCCCATGATGGCGGCAACCTTTTGAAACGTCTTGATCTCATGCTCGGTAATCTGGGCACTTTGCATTCTGGATTTGAGGTCAGCGACGCGCAGCCCCAAACTGTGGGACATTCCGATTTTACGGTTCGACATGGTAAGATGCTCCTCCCCGGCCCATGTTTGTTTTGCCACCCGCCCTTATTCGTATTTCCTCCGCCTGCCTAAATATGAGGCATCGCGATACAGCGCCCGAACGCCCGATGCAAGGGAAGGTTCCGGCGCGCAGAGGTCACGAAATAATAATACGAAGGAAGTACGGCCGATGGTCCGGCCGGAGGTAGGACTTAGGTACGACGCCCCGCCGGACAGAGGGCTCCGGTGCCTTATCGGCTGGCGAGGACCATGCGGTTGCCTTCGCTGTCGCGAAACTCCGCCACCGTGCGCCCCGGCTGCCACGGCGCCTCATGCGCTTCAGTGATGATCTCGACGCCGCCCGCTTTCATGGCCGCGATCATTGCCCCGACATTTTCGTCGACCAGCACCAATACCGGCTCCGCGCCGGGTGCGTCGTCGGCGCGCCTGACAAAATGCAGGTTCGTCACGGCATGCGGAAATGCCAGCTCGATCCAGCGCCAGCCGCCATCACCCATCTTCTGGTCGGCCATGACCTGGCAGGCGAGATGCCTGGTGTAGAACGCCTTGGCGCGGTCCTGCTCGAACACCGGAAGCTCGGCAAACTGGATATGCATGATCGTCTCTCCTGCTTGATGGCTGCCGCGCAGCCGCCCACGCGGGAAAGACGATGCGGGCAACCGAAAAGATTCTTCGGCAAGGAGAATCTTTTCAGCGCAGCCGGTCGTCCTTCGTTCATACCAACCAGTCAGGAGACGACGATGAACTACGCGCTCATTCGATACGGTGTGAACCAAGCCGACCTGGAAGATAACCGCGCGCTGGTCGAAAAAGTGTTCGAAGCGCTGGGCGAGGCGGCACCGCCGACGGTGCGTTATCTCGTGCTCGAGCTGGACGACGGCTCGTTCGTCCACATCGTCGGCCAGGACGGCGATTCGTCGGCGCTGACCGGGCTTGCGGCCTTCAAGGCGTTTACGGAAAACCACGCCGAGCGCCGTTCGACCCCGGCATTGCGATCGCCTGTCAAAGTCATCGGCAATTACCGTATGCTGGCGGATCAGAAAGCCGGGTAGCGCCTGCCATGCCGCTCGCGCAGAAATGGGACGCTACGCCGAAAATGAACAGGGCGACTTTGGAGGCGATGCTCGTCGGGTTGCGGCCAAGGCTGCATCGCTACTGCGCGCGTATGGCCGGCTCGGTGATCGACGGCGAGGACATCGTCCAGGAGGTGCTGATCAAGGCACTGCAGGCGATCGACGGGGGTGCGATCGTCGAACGTCCCGAGCAATGGCTGTTTCGCATCGCCCACAATGCCGCGCAGGATCATCTGCGGCGGCGCAATCGGGAAAGGTCGCGCATGACCGAGGCCGACATGAGCGTCATCGAGGATCCCTCCGGCAGCGCCGACAGCCGGCTCGCCGCCCAGACCGGCCTGCGCTCCTTCATGCAGCTTTCGGTGCCGCAGCGCAGCGCTGTGATCCTGGTCGACGTGCTCGGCCTCAGCCTGCATGAGACCTGCGAAGTGACCGGCGCGACGCTCGCCGCCACCAAGGCCGCGCTGCATCGCGGGCGGGCGCAGCTCAAGCAGCTGGCGCTGCAGCCCGAGCAGGCGCTGGCGCCGAGGCTCGACGCCGATGACGAGCGCCGGCTGCGGCGCTATGTCGACCTGTTCAACGCGCGCGACTTCGACGCTGTGCGGGCACTGATCGCCGAGGACGTGCGGCTCGACGTCGTCAACCGCGTCCGCCTGCGCGGCAGGGCCGAGGTTTCGACCTATTTCGGCAATTACGACCGTATCAGCGACTGGACATTGTCGCTCGGCGTGGTCGACGGCCGGCCGGCGATCCTCATCCGCGACCCGCAGGCGGCCGACGGCGCCGTGCGCGGCTTCATGCTGGTCGAATGGAGGGACGATCAGGTCATCCAGATCCGCGATTTCCGCTATGCGCCCTGGTGTCTGGTCGACGCGGAGATCAGGGCCGTGGAGGGGTGAGGAGTGCGCTGGAAATGGTGCGAAATGGCGATCAGGCAGCCTCCTCCTGTTTGACCCAAACGCAATTGCCACATGGCAGCAAGTTCTTAGAGCGGTTCCGGTTCTCTTAGAACCGGTAACTCGCTCTAACTATCTGTTTTGCCGCATTTATGCGGACGCCAAATGACTCCATTTGGCGGCAAAATCCTCTAGCCGATACGCACGCGGCGCGTCACCTGGCCATTGCTCTCCCAGTATGTGTGTTTCTTGGCTATCAAGGGATCGTCCATCGCCGGTTGAATTTGTCCTGTGGTGCTGACCGCGCGCGAGGTCACCGTGTGTTCTCCAGGAGAGGGATTTGCCCAAGCCAGGGACCAAATTTTCCAAGCGTGTTCGGCCTCCTCACTGTGGTCAATGGTCGCTGGTGTCCAAGGCCCTTGATCGATTTGCACTTCGACCCGGTCGATCGGCGCCCCCCAGGCTGCCCCAACGATGCGGTAATCTGAATCTTTCCGGGTAATCTTCGCAGGCGCCGACTTTATCAGCGCTCGCCCGACTGACGTCTCGGCCCATACGGTCTCGCCGTTGTGGTCCTCCTCCCGGATGGTGACATAGTCACGGGCCATCAGAAGGCTCATGAACCGCGTATCGCGAACCTCGATGCGCTTTAGCCACTTGACGTTGGCGATCCCGTACCAGCCTGGCGCAATGAGCCGTACCGGGAAGCCATTGGGCGCCGGCAAGGCGGCCCCGTTCATTTCATAGCAGAGGAGATTGTCGGGGTTCATCGCGTCGGCGAGCGACATGCTGCGAGCGAAGTTCTGCTGCATCTTGACGTCGCGTATCGGGATCTCGCCTGTGTCGGTACCGAAAAAGACGACCTCGATGCCCTTCTCCAGAACGCCGGCTTCCTCGAGGATCGGGGCGAGCGGCGTCCCTGCCCAGCGAGCATTGCCGATGCCCCCGGTGAAAAAGGGAAACCCGTGGTTGCCCGAGCATTCCACTGTGAAAACGACCTCCTGCCTCGGTCGCGCCCTGATGTCGGCGAGCGTTAACTCCAGGGGCTTCTTAACCAGGCCTCCGATCTCCATCGACCATGTCTTCTCGTCGATCGTTGGTCGGTTGAAATGCGAGATGCTGAAGAACTTGTCGTTTGGCGTTATCCAGCTATCCAAATCCTCCCAAACAAGCTGCTTCTGGATACCCGCCGGATCGGGATTTTCGGTCGGCTGATCCAGCCATGGAATAACTTCCTCGTTCGGCCGTGTTGGAAAAGCGTAAGCCCGGCGCGAGGTATAGAGAGCAGCAATTGCGGCAAGAGCCGCGCTTCCTTGAACAAGAAGTTCTCTGCGCTGAAAATCAGGCATGTTGTTTACCTCCCAGTTGATCCGGAACGGGCTGCAACGTACCTTAGGCCGTAGCCTGATCACGGATAGGCGACACAATGTGAGGTCTGCCCGCCCGGAAGTATCCGGGTAGGTCAGATAATCACCGACGCAAGTCAAGCATGTGAAGCGTTGCACGAAACGCCAGCTCGCGTTTCGCACACTAAGAGTGCGCCTTTGAGAAGGAACTGTCCACAACTTGGACGGGACATGATGATGATTGCAGCATTCCATGCCGATTTCCTGTCCTGCCAAAATCGTTGCTGCTCGGATCGCTGCCGAACGCCCGCTTCTGGATCATTTCCGGACCTTCGTGGGTTCTCGTCGAACCGGTGTTTCCTGCCGGCCCGTGGGTTGGCCGTGCGGCCGGCACCCCCCTGATCGCTTGGGGCGGCGCAACGCTTTGGTCTGACGACCAGGGCTGCCTCGAATGTCGCATTTGCAGGTGGAGGGCGGGCCCGGGCGGCACATCAGAACCAATCTGCATAACGAGGTGGCCAGCAACCAGGCCGCCTGGCTCGGGCGCGGCAGATCATTCACACGTGAACCATTCGCCAACCGAGCGGGGACACCTTAATTGGTGGTGACTTGCGTCACCGCCACGCCGGTTATCCTGCCGTTCCCGGCTGTATAGGTGAGCGTCTGCGTGACCGTGGCGTCCTTCTGGTCGGGAGACGAAGGAGGATAAGAGGCGGCGAAGCCGAAATGGCCGTAACGATCGGGCTTGGCGGCGCCAAATTTCGCGGCCACGTCGCTCAGCGGCGCTCCGACGCCGGGCGTATCGAGTTCAATAGCTGTCAGGCTGGCAGGCGCGCTGGCGCATCCTTCCGGCACCTTGCCTTCCGGGTTCGGCTGCAGGGCGACGGACAGGACACCGTGGTCGGAGCCGCCCATCTCGCCGGATACGAACCAGAAGATCGACGGCGATCCGCCGGCGTCGGGGCCGGCATAGCAAAGCCAGTGGCGTGAATCTCCGGCGTCACCTTCATCGTGCATCGCTCCGCCGAAGGCTTTTTCGACATCGGCAAGCGTGGTTTCCTCAAGCTTTATCTCCAGCGGCCCGGCCTTGACCTGCTTGAACAGCGGGCTGGCCAGCGGCGAGTTGATATCGCCCAGGGATGGAATCGCCCGGTCCGGGTTGAGCGGCTTGGCCAGCGTCGTTGCATTGGTCACCAGTCCGGCAACGATGAGTGCGAAATATCCGGCGTTCTGTCCCATGCCGATCTCCTGTCGTTCGAAATGAAGGTGCGGAAGGATTTGCGGGCGGGTGCTACCCTGTCTGGCTGATGCCCAAACCGGTGCACGACCAACTGGACCGAAGATAAATTCACAAGTCCGCAGCCTTCAACGTCATTCCGCCGACTTGGCAACCAAAGTGTAATCGAGGCTCACAATTCCTTTTCGGCCAGTTCGCGAAAGGCGTCGGGAACCGACCGCTGTAGCCCGAGCGCGACCGAGGCGTAGCCGACCGCCTCCCAGCCGAAGCGGTCGCGGATCTTGTCGACGGCGCGGTCGGCGGTCCAGCGCGCCGCGCCCTGCCTGGTGCCGGGGCGACGGCGGTCGTCGTCGAGCCCGAGCGGCAGTTCCAGTTGCAGGCCGGCATGCTGCTCCAGATGCGAGACGGCGATCGCCAGCAGCGAGATGGTTTTTTCGTGCGGATGGTCCATGAGCACCTTGCGCACCAGCGCCGCGGCGATTTCGGCCAGCATGGCGGTTGCCGAAATCGGCTGGTCGAGCGTGATCGAGCGCGTCACCGAGCGCAAATCGGCAAAGCGGACGCGAACCGTCACCGTGCGGCCGGGCCGGGATTTCGCCCGCAATCTTGTGGCGACCCTGTCGGCCAGATGCAGCAAAGCCGGCACGAAGACCTGCTCCTCGGCGGGTTTCTGGCCGAGCGCCGATTGCGCGCCGGCCGAGCGCGCCCGGCGCTGCGTCTCGAGCTTGCGCGGATCGCGGTTCCACGCCAGCGCGTTGAGTTTCTCTCCCGCCGCCGGCCCGAGCAGGCGCTCAAGCGCCCCACCATTGGTCTTCGCCAGCTCGCCGATGGTGTTGACGCCGATGCCGGCCAGCCGCTGCCTGGTGACCGGGCCGACGCCCCACATCAGCTCGACCGGCAGGTGGTGCAGGAACTCCAGTTCGTGGCGCGGATCGACCACCACCAGCCCGTCCGGTTTTGCAACCTGTGAGGCGATCTTGGCCAGATGCTTGGTGCGGGCTACGCCGACCGAGATCGGCAGGCCGAGCTCGGCCCGCACGCGGCGGCGGATCTTGCCGGCGATCTCGGCCGGCGAGCCGAACAAATGGGTGCAGCCGGCGACGTCGGCAAAGGCCTCGTCGATCGAAATCCGCTCGACCACCGGCGTGAAATCGCCGAGCACCTTGATTGCCGCATCGCCCAGCCGCTGATAGTCCTTGAAATGGCCGCCGACGAAGATGAGTTGCGGGCAGAGTTCCCGCGCCCGCCGTCCCGGCATACCGCCGCGCACGCCGAACGCCTTGGCTTCATACGAAGCAGCCAGCACTACCCCGCCGCCGACGGCAATCGGCTTGCCGCGCAAGGCCGGGTCGAGCAATTGTTCGACCGAGGCATAGAAGGCATCCAGATCCGCGTGGAGGATGTTGGCTTCCATCCGGCCCGTTCGCCCGCGGCGGTTCGAACGCCGCATTGTCTCGAGTTGTTATGAGAACATAAAGAGAACAATATGGGTGGATTGTCAAGCAGCGCGGAGGCTGCCGCCGATGATCTACAGCGCCATCTTGTAGCCGAGATGACTGGCGGTGAAGCCGAGGCGCTCGTAAAAAGCGTGCGCCTCCCGTCGACCTTTGTCCGTGGTGAGCTGGACGAAGCTGCAATTGCGCGAACGGCATGTTTCAATCGCCCATTCGATCATCAGCTTGCCGACGCCGCGAGAGCGCCATTGCCGGGCGACGCGAACGCCTTCGATCTGGCCGCGCCAGGCGCCTTTTCTCGAAATGCCTGGAAGGAAGCTGAGCTGCAGCGTTCCGACCACTTGCCCGGCCTCGACGGCCACGACCAGCAACTGGTTGGGATCGGTATCGATTGCGCTGAAGGCATCGAGGTAGGATGGCGCGAGCGGCGTGGACGGGTCTTCCCGGTTCGCGCCGAGCACGTCGTCGGCAAGCATTGCAACAATCGCCGGCAGGTCGGGCGCTTGCGCGCGACGGAATTTGATCTCGCTCATCGCGTGGAGACATACGGCGCGGATTTGGGGACGACAAGCGTGAAGGGATGCAACTTTGCCGGTCTACTGGAAAGCAGCCGTTGAAAGACCTATGACAGGCGAGATCGGGAGGCTACGAAATGGATGTTCCAGCCAGCATGAAGGCTGAATTGGCAGCCTGGAACAATGGGTCCGGCATCGATCTACAAAGCTGGGTCGGGTGCGAGGGCCGATTCGCGCTTGCTGTGGGATACAGCACCATTTTCTGGCCGAAATTCGTGACGTTCGAACGCTACGTTTTGATGGAAGGGTTTAGCGAGGAAGGCCTGCGAAGCTTTGAACGAGACCCCAACGCCACACGACAGTGCGTGGAAGCGGTTATGAACCACCTGCACATTGCCGACATTCACGCCTTCGGCGCCGCCGACATCTCTCGCGACAAACTCGTGTTTCTCGGCTCGGTTCTCAAGGAGATTTATGAGGCAAAACTGCAATGGCAGTTTGCGAACCGAAGGTTTGTCGTCGAGTTTTTCGCTTCAGACTCCAGAGACCTGGAGGATTATCAGCTGTCTTTCTGGCAAGCAGACTAGGGCAATGGGCGAGGCGAGCAACTTAGCGAGGGTCAACCCTTCAATGCGGATCGAAATCGAGGGTGTCTCCCTGGAGACGTTGAGGGCGCTGTCGCGCGCGGACCAGGATGCGTTGCTGGCCTTCGGCCGGCCGATCTCCTTCGCCATGGGCAGCGCCACCGTCCTGGCCGAATTCAATCGCAATGGCGGCACGCTTCTGGTCAATTTTGCCCATATCGACGGCGGTGGCGAAGGCGTCCTGCTCGTCTTGTGGAGGCTTGTCCGGGCCTATGCCATCGATCGGCAATTCAAGCTGATCCGTTGGAATGTCCATGCCGCCACCTGCGCCACACCGAATCCCCGGCTGCAGCGTTTCCTGCGCTCCCACCACTTCGCAGAGATCGACGATGCCAGCTACGGCCGCATTTTCGCTCGCAGCCAGCAGCTTTGATCGGCTGGCTGGGCGCTCCGCTCGGGCTTACGCCGCCTCGAGCGCCCAGAGGCGGTGGCCGTAGCGGCGGAAGAAGCGGGCGAAGAGGCGTTGCTGCCTGGCGCGGGCAAAGTCGGCGGTGCGCCTTTCCTGTCGCCAGCGCGGCATGTTGCGGAACATCGACACGAAGCGGGCGGCGTCCTCGATCGCTTCCTCGGCCGACTGCGCCGGGCGGATCGCCGCCAGGAACAAAGCGCGGCTCGGCTTCATCCGGTAGATCGCCGCCTTGCGCTGGCGATGGCCCTGGCGCGCCGTGCGGATGCCGTCCTGGCGGATGGCCGCGAAAGCGGCAAGCATGGCCGGGCTGTCGCCGGCATAACCGCAGGCCTGGGCGAACTGGGCGAGGTCCATCGTCACTCCCTTGCTTGCCGGCCGACGGAGCGGCCGCGGTTCTGTTGCTCGCGCCGATTCCAGTCCGCACCATGTATAAGCATAACTCAAAAAATCGAACAAGTGAAACTTTCACTTTGATGTAAGCGGAACCGACTCGACTCCGCTCCAAAAACCGATAATGTTGCGAACAAAGCAGGAACAACGATGGGGCTGACCATGGCATTGGCAGGCAAGGAAGCGACGATCGCCGATGTTGTCTCGATTGCCGTCGAATGCATCGACTGCGGCCGTAACAGATGGTGGAAGCCGGCCGAGCTCAAGCGGCATGGGGTGAGGCCGGAGACACCGCTGGCCGCACTTTCGGGGCGCCTGATCTGCAAGGCCTGCCGGGCCGACGGCCTGCCGGGCGCCGCCGTCTCGATCCAGGCCGCCTTCATCGACGATCGGCAACGGACCCGCGCCGAGGCGCGCCTGCTCAACGGTCGAGAGCTGCAGTCGAGGCGGGCTTGAGGGGGCGGGCGTGCTGCTCTTCCCTTCTCCCCTTGTGGGCTAGCGTGCGCACACATCTGATTTGGCGGGGATTAGTTTGGATTTGCAAGAGCGAAGCCCTCGGCGATGGCGTGGAAGCGTT
>NZ_JAMYVK010000066.1:0-31166 GCF_040323975.1 Mesorhizobium sp. M0019
CCAACCCCGCAAGCCAAACCTGCTACCCAACCAAAACTCCCTTGACACCTCTCCGAAGCAGATGTGTGCGCACGCTAGCCCCTTGTGGGAGAAGATAGCCGAGCGAAGCTCGGTCGGATGAGGGGTGTTGGACGGATCGCTACCTTGATGGCGTAAGTGCTTAAAAATCGCTTCTACATTTCCTCCGCCGCGTTCCTTCCAGCACCCCTCATCCGGCTCGGCGCTGTGCGCCGATCCACCTTCTCCCACAAGGGGAGAAGGCAACAAGCCCTCAATACCCCAGCAATTCCTTGAGCGGGATGACGCGGAAGACGTTCTTGATGGCGTAGCGGTTGAAGGACAGCGTCTTGGGCGGGTTGTACTGCTCGACGATCAGCTCGGCGGCGGTGCGCTTGACCAGCTTCTTGATGAAGGCCTTGCCGTTTTGCTCGTTCTCCTCGGGCAGGGTCTCGATCACCACATGGTCGCCGGGCAACGCTTCGCGGCCGCCGCAATAGATCATCTCGCCGGGCTCGTAGCGCGGCACCATCGAATCGCTCAGCACGTGCAGCGCAAACACATTGCGCAGATGCCGGATCCCCGGCGGCCGCTGGACATAGCCGGCCGGCTGGCCGTTGAAGGTAAAGTCGCCATCGTCGCCGCCGACGGCGGTACCGAGAAGCTGGATGTCCATCGGCCCGGCGGGCAGGGGGCCGGGATCGGTGACGATCTCGGCATCGGCGACCGGTCCGGCATCATCGAGGAAAACGACCTCGCCCTTGCCGAGTGCCACCGGGTCGACGCGCAGGAAAGCGGCGGTCTTCAAAAGGTTCTCGGTCTTGGGCAGGTTGCGCCCGGTCTCCCAATTGCCGACGGCAGCGACGTCGGTGTCGTTGTGCTCGGCAATGTGACGCATCACCAGGCCGCGCTGCTTGCGCGCCCGGCGGATCGCCGCTCCGACCTTGATCGACAGTGCAGTTTTCGCCATGGCTCCATCTGTGGCATAAGATTCGGTTTAGTCTATGCAAGAATCGCTTGCATTATGATTTGAGTTATGCTCTTATGTAGGCATGCGCAAGTCGCTTCGCCAGCTTTCGGTCCTTGAATCCGCCGTTCAGCGCGCCGGCAGCGCTCGCCTGGAGGTGGTACCGCAACCGATCGCCGGGGCCATGCATGTGCCAACCCTGTCCCCTTCGTCGCGGCTGTCCTCCTCCCCGGCCGGGACGATGCCCGAGGCTCGCGCCTCGGATCCGGCAGCGCAAGCGGCCGGAACGGCCGGAGCCGTTCCCCTCACGGCTCCGGCCACGAATTACCTGCCGGCCGGCAATGCGGATGCCGCGGTTTCCTGCACCCGCACCGAAGACGGCACGGTCATCGCCTTCGACGAGCGGACGGGCAAGGCAGTGTCCGGCGCAACAAGGCAGGCGGCCGAGATGAAGCTCGATCGCAGCAGACCACGCGAAGGCTGACCGGCTTTCGAGCCTGAGGCCGGCGAAGCCGGCGCCGCACACAACCATTTTTGCAGGGAATGAAACATCATGGCCGCCCGCTATTCCGCCTCGGAACTGGAACAAATCGAGAACTGGCTGATGAGCGGACTGTCGGCCGCGAAGATCGCCACCCGGTTGACCGCGCTGCGCGGCCGCCCGGCCTCGCGTGCAGCCATCATCGGCATCGTCCACCGCACCGCCCGTTTGCGCACCATCGGCCTTGCCAGATCCAAGGGCTGGTGTGGCCGACGCTCTGGCGGCCGGCTCGGAAATTCGGCGCCTGAGCCATCAAGCACTGCTGATCAAGCGGAGTCGGCTCCGAAGGCCGAGCCACGCTGCCGCCCGGCAAGGCTGTCGGCCAGGCTGGCGCCGCCGGCATGGCAGCCGGGTCCGGCTCGGATCACCGGGACCGATGGCGCGCCACTCGAAATGCCGGCGCCGCGCCCGATCGCCGCCGGCGGCCGCCAGCCGCATTTCGTTGCCATGCGCTTCATCGATTGCCTGTTCGAGCGCTGCCGCGCCCCGCTCGACACGACGCTGCAGGCGGATGCGGAAAACGATGCCCCCGGCAGCCGGCCCGGTTTGGACATGCTGTGCTGCGGACTGCGCACGAACCCATCGAAAAGCTACTGCGCCTATCACGCGGCGCGCTACCTGCGCACGCTGCCGGCCGAAGCGATTTGAGCCCGCTGGATGACGGAAATTCGCCAGAGCCCGACGACCAAAACCCAGGAGGACCGAGCCGATGAGCACCAAAACCGCCCAAAAGGCCAAAGCCAGGCCACCGAGATTGCCGAAAGGCGAGGCCGAGCAGGTGCGCATCCGCAAGGAGATCGGCCATGATTTCGCACTGAAGGACGACCGGTTCGGCCGCAAGCGGCTGGCGAAGGGGACGCAGGAGGGAGCGCGCCTCTATGAGGTCTCCAATGACGGCCACACAGCGACCGGCGGCATCGTGCGGGTGCGCAACGTCGACCCGCTGAGCGGCCTCACCTCGCTGTCGCGCCAGCAGCGCGAGGCGGGCATGCGCTATCGCCAGGATTTCCGCAACTCGTCCGAGGCAACCGCCAAGCCGATGGCTTGGGCCGAGCGCGTCGACGGCGGCCGCACCGGCAGCGGCGTCGCCGAACACATCCTGTCCGCCGGTCGCGACCATGCCGAGGCCACCAGGGCGCTTGTCCATTGGGAGATCGCCGGCATCGTGCAAAAGGTCTGCTGTGCCGACGCAACGGTCAAGAGCCTGGCCGAACAGGCCGGCGAGCCGCGCGACGTGGTGGTGAAACTACTCAAGATCGGGCTCGACATATTGGCCGTGCATTACGGCATGATGCTGATGCGCAAGCCGAGGTGAGGAGCCCGCCGATCCGGCCGGCAATACCGGCCGGATCGATCCGTCAACGACGGCAGACACGGATTCTTTCGATAACCCGGTGGTGATGGCGCCAGTGCTTGACGACTTCGGTATGACAGCGCCGGTGGTACCGGTAGCGCGGCCTGTAGTCCTCGTCGTAGACATCATAGCGGTAACGGGGGACGTACTCATCGTCGTAATCGGAATACCGATGGTGGCGATAATAATAGTCGTCGTCATAGCCGTTGCCGATGCCGATCGTGACGCTGCCACCGGCATTCGCCGGGCCGATCACGGAAGCCGCCGAGGCGATGGCGATCACCGAGGCAAGCAGGAGCTTCTTCATAGCTACCTCCTTCTTTAACGTCCCTCTAATAGAAAAACCCCCGAGGGGCAGCCTCGTTCCATAGATTGGCAAGATGTAACGAACGGACGAGCCCGAAGTTTAGCGCCTGCTGGCGCGAAAACGCCGCTGGCTGCGCCGGGGTCGGATCGTCGACGCAGCGTGGCCGCTCCTCTCATCAAACAGCGGCAATCGCGCGTCAGTCCCGTCTTTTGCCGACGTCTGCCTACAGAACATGGCCCAATTCCAGCAAAACGAACGCGGTCGCACCCAGCACAGCGAGGGCGTAGGCCGCATAAAGAACAAGCAGCATTACCTCAAAGTCCCGGACGAAGCTTGCGGCAATCCTGGTCTCCTTAGGCTCCGCTTTCTCGATGCGGTCGGTTTCCAGCTGCTCCGTTGCCACGACGAGGCAGACAATCCTGTCGTTGTCGGCCGCCTGTAATATCCGTTCCGTCAAATCGACTGCAATCACTGGATCATCGGCCAACTGATCTCGCGATAGCCGGCTTTCAGTGACGGTCTGGATTTCACGCTTTCTCACGCACGCATAATTGCGTCGACTAAATTAGGTTCCACTAAAATAGATACATTGCCTCGACCCGATCACGACTTGGTGAGGCGTGAGACCAGCTGGGCGGGGAACCCCCGCCCGAGGTCCGCATTTGTCGACTGTCGGGGCGAATCGCGATCCGCATCCTCCGATCAAAGGGCGCAGGCTTCTTCATAGGCTGCTACGGTGCGCCATTGCTGGTAGGTCGCAATGCCAAAGCAGCCAAACTCTCATATCGCGAACGCAGCGCCGACGTCTTCAGTGCCGACCGGTTATGACGAAGATCGCATGCTTACTTATATCCGGCTGCTCGACGCGTCGGCTGAAGGGACCGATTGGCGTGAGGTCGCCCGCATCGTTCTGCACATTGATCCGGAGCAGGAGCCGGAGAGGGCTTTCCGGGCGTGGGCGACACATCTGGCGCGTGCACGATGGATGACCAGGAAGCGGAACGAGTTGCGCCAATTGCATGATGAGTGGTGGGGGTGAGCACTATCTAAGCGGAACTGCCGTCTCGGTCTGGCCGTTGAGGGAGGAGGCCAACATGGAAAAGCGCCCAATGACTTCTTGGCGAGCTTTCGAGCTGTGCTGCCTTCTTGCAGTTCCGCTGTCGCTTATCCTTACGGTTTTCCTGGCGGGTCTTATCCTTAGCTGACCCCCGCATGGTTGCTTGCCGAGGGCTGGGTCGTGATCCGACAAGATCCGGAACCGTTACTTTACGGCCGCCGCCATCACATCCGAAAACAGCGCCCGCTCCACTGCCGGTTCCAGCGTTTCGGCGAAGGGCGTCGCCAAGTGGTGGCGGTCGCGGAAGGCTAGTTTGCCGTCGATGAAGACATGGCAGGTGGTCTGGTCGCAAAAGCGGTCGGTCATGTCGATGTAAGCAGCGTTCGGTGTCGAGCGCACGATATCGCGCTCGATGGTGGCGATGTCGTCGTTTGCCGCCATGATCCTCGGCGTGTCGCATGTCGCGGGCGTCTGGCCCCGCCACAGCGCCCGCGCCACGCATTTGTCGGCGTAGCTTGCATTGTAGGGAACGTCCCTGATGACCGCGACCTTGATGCCGGCCTGGCTGAAGGCTTGAAGCGTCCAGCTGAGGCCGGTCCGCCACTGCGCTTGCCAATCGGCGTGCTTCAACTCCTCGGGCGATTCTTTCATCACATTTCCGATCGAGAACTCCGAGATCACCACCAGTTGCGGGTGGAGCGCGATGATGTCCTTGACCGACTGCTCGCGCCATTGATCGCATTCGGTGTAGTCGCGCTTCAGCCGCCAGTTCCAGGTCGTCACCCGCGAAGCCCGGCAGGAGGATTTGAGAAAGGTGACGACGCGAAAATTGTTCTTCTCGGCCGCCTTGATCAGCGGCGTCGACCAATGGTCGGCATGCGAGTCGCCGAACAGCACGACCGAGCGCTGGGCATCCTTGCGGCCGAACATGCAGGGCTTCGGCTTGACGGTCTCGAAATCGAGCACGCAGCCGCCATTGCTCGCGCGCACGGTGGAGAGCTGGGCGGCGCTGTCGGCGATGACGTGCTGTTCGGGGCTGAGATTGTGCTCGGCAAAGCGCGCATTGCCATAGGCCGCGACCACGCCGGCGCCGGTCAGCGCGACGGCGGGCACCAGCGCCCGCGCTGCTCCGGCCATCAGCCAGCCGTTGCGGCGGATCGGGTTCTCGATGAAATGATAGGTGAACATCGATAGAAGCAGCGTCAGCGCCGCGCAGGCAAGGCGGTCCAGGATGGACAGGCTGGGAACCACCATCGCCGCATAGACGATGACCGGCCAGTGCCAGAGATAGAGCGAATAGGACAGCCGGCCCAACCATTGCATGGGCGGCAGCGCCAGCACGGCGCTCGGCAGATTGCGGCCGCCGCTGCCGCTGAGCAGCAGCAGCACGGTGCCGGCAACAGGCGCCAGCGCATTCACCCCGGGGAACGGCGAGTCTTCGTCCAGCATCAGATAGGCCCAGGCGATCAGCGCCAGACCGAGGCATGCCTGGAGCGTGGCCAGCAGCGGCCGGTCGCGCCAGATCTTTGCCGGCGCCATGGTCGCGAGGCCGCCGGCGGCGAATTCCCAGGCCCTGAGCGGCGAGAAATAGAACGCCCAGGGCTGCGACACTTCCGTCAGCCAGGCGCAGGCGGCGAAGGAGGCCGCGCCGGCGACGCCGATGACGATTATAGCGGCGCGCTTGCCGGGACGCAGCCAAGCGGCGGCGAGAAGCAGCGCCGGCCATGCCAAATAGAACTGTTCCTCGACCGAGAGCGACCAGAAGTGGATGAACGGGTTGTTGGTGGCGTCGGCGGCGAAATAGTCGAACGACCAGCGGATCAGCCAAAGGTTGATCATGTAGGCGGAGGCGAACATGGCGCCTTTCGAATAAAGCGCCTGTTCCTCCGGCGACAGGATGAAGTAACCCGTGAACAGCGTGGCGAGGATGACGAACAGTGCCGCCGGCAACAGGCGCCGGGCGCGCCGGGCGTAGAAGCGCCAGAGGTTCAGCCGCCCGGTCTCGGTGATTTCCGTAACCAGGTGACGGGTGATCAGATAGCCGGAGATGACGAAGAAGATGTCGACGCCGGCAAAGCCGCCGGGCAGGCCGGACAGACCAAAATGGAAGGCGATGACACCCGCCACCGCCAGCGCGCGCAGCCCTTCGATGTCAGGCCGAAATGATGCCGACACAATCACCTCATGCAAGGAATGCCCACCTCGCAGAGGCTCGACCCGATGCGACGATATTGCAATGCAACAAATCTAACGCAGTGCAACATAGGGGGAGGGCGCGGCTCCTCCAGTTCCTCGCGTGGGCGATTCACTCACATGAGCGATTCGAGAGCGACTGATATGGAAGCGAAGCGAAGGGTGCCGAGGCGATCACGCCTTTTTCAAAAACTCGGTCTTCAGCACCAGGCCCTTCACCTGCCTGGTGCTGCATTCGATCTCGCCGGGATTGCCGGTGAGGCGAATATTCTTCACCAGCGTGCCGCGCTTGATCGTCTCCGACGTGCCTTTGACCTTGAGATCCTTGATCAGGGTCACGGAGTCGCCCTCGTGCAGCGCCGTGCCATTGCTGTCTCTTATGATCGCGTCGTTCATGGCAGGTCTTTCGTGGGACTCCGGTGCGGAGGTGGTTGGCTCATTACCCGGCCTATCCCACGGTTGGCGGCGAGGTCAAGCGTGCCGGGGGCAGCGTGCCGGTAACCAAGCGTGCCGGCCGCTAATGCCAGGCGGACGGCCGACCGGAAAACCCGGATTGTGAGCAGACTGGGACCCCTGGGCGGTAGTGGCATTGCCGCTTCGCGACATGCGCTCAGGCCAGGCCATGCCAATGGCGCCACGGCAATCGAAGTCGTGGCCTTTTACGCGGATATTCCGGCACGAGTTCAAATAGATGAGCGCCCGCCCGTGCGGACAGGAAGATCGCAGTGACAGACCTGCCCGCCCTTTCGCTTGGTGCGTTATTTCAATTGGCAACGATCACTTGTTGGCGCCACCGAGCTGGTTGGCCATCTTGCAGAAGTCGGCATGCATCGTGGCAATGCCTGCGTCGCTGCATTCCTTCAACATCATGGCTCGGTCGCTCGTGGACATGGCCATCCATGCCGCCTTGAATTCGGCTTCCGACTTCATGGTCTTCATGCCGGCGTCGGTGAAGAAGGGGTTCATTTTCTGCGGATCGTCGAGCGCCGAAGTGCCAGTGGCACCGGCGGCAAGCGCTGCGCCGGTCATCATCGAAAGCGCCATCGCGCCCATGCAAAGCGTCTTGATGTTCATGATCATTCCTCCTGAGCTGCTGCTTTGAGGTTGTCCATCAGCGATCTACGAAGGAACGGTGTTTTGACCCAAAAGTTCCACGTTCTGGCGCAGACATGGAACAGGATTGCCCGTGACGTCATTAATGCAAAAAATTCTACCATGACTGAATTTGCCGCGCTGCCGACCAGGGCAATCGGCGTCCAGCTGGGTGAGACGCTGCGAAGTTGCACGCCGGCTCAATATGCCCGATCATGGCGACGGCGGGGCGGAGGTATCAAGTGGCGGCAAATCGTCGAAACGACGCGCACCTGTCGGAGCCCCGGCGGGCGGGCATTGTTTCCGCGGCCAGGGCGCTTCCGCGCACATCGTTGCCCAGCGTAGCGTCGGTCGTGACGGCCGTCGCGGCCCTCTATTTCGGGCGCGAGGTCTTTCTGCCGATCGCAATCGCGCTGCTGCTTACCTTTGCGCTCGTGCCCATGGTGTCGGCACTCAAGCGAGCCGGCATTCCGCGTCTTCCTGCCGTGATCGCCAGTGTGCTCGGCGCATTCACGGTGCTGGCTCTGTTCTCCTTCATCGTCGCCACGCAGGTCAGTGAACTGGCGCAGAACATTCCGCTTTACCAGGCGAATATCCTGACCAAGGTCCGGTCGCTCAAGGAAACCGGCGTCGGCGGCGGCATCGTTTCCAGATTGAGCCGGGTGATCGAACGCGTCGGCCAGGAGCTCGACAGACCCGAGCCCGCACAACCCGCCGCCGATCAGCCTCCGCGGGAACCGATCCCGGTCGAAATCGTCGCGCGCGAACGACCGCTCGAGGTTCTCCAGAATCTGATCGGCCCGCTGCTGAGCCCGCTGGCATCGGCCGGACTGATCGTCGTGGTCGTCATATTCATGCTGCTGGAGCGGGAGGACCTGCGCGATCGTTTCATACGCCTCGTCGGCTACGGCGATCTGCACCGAACCACCGAGGCGCTGCAGGATGCCGGCAAGCGCGTCGGCCGCTATCTGCTCATGCAACTGGTCGTGAACATCGTCTATGCCGTCCCGATTGCAATCGGACTTTGGCTGCTGGGCATACCCAATCCATTGCTGTGGGGCTTGCTGGCGCTGGCGCTGCGCTTCGTTCCCTATATCGGCCCGGTCATAGCGACGCTGTTGCCTCTGTTCCTGGCGCTGGCCGTGGCGCCCGGCTGGTCGCTCGTGCTCTGGACTGCAGGGCTTTTCGTCGTGGTGGAACTGATCACCGGCAACGTGATCGAACCTTGGCTCTACGGCTCGCGCACCGGGCTGTCGCCATTGGCCATCATCGTTGCGGCGATCTTCTGGACCTGGCTTTGGGGGCCATTGGGCCTGGTTCTGTCGACGCCGCTCACGGTCTGCCTCGTCGTGCTCGGCCGCCATGTGCCGCAGTTCGAATTCCTCGACGTTCTGTTCGGCAACGAACCCGTGCTCGAACCGCACGCCCGGCTTTACCAGCGGCTGCTGGCCGGCGATCCCGAGGAAGCGACGGACCATGCCGAGGAGATGCTGGAGGAAGAATATCTGGTCGAGTTCTACGACAAGGTCGCGATTCCCGCACTTCTGCTCGGCGAGCAGGACCGGGTGCGTGGTGTGTTGAGCGATGAGCAAAGACAGCAGGTCGCGGGCAGCGCGCTGACGATGGTGGCGAACCTCGACGACAGCGCGCAGGAGGAGGCGGAAGCGGACGATACGGCCGCGGCCGAGGACAACGGCTCACGCGAGGACAAGCACGTTCCGGGGGAGGTTCAGGGCGAGGAAGACACCGAACTGCCGGATGGCACGGGCATGTCGGTGCTGTGCGCCGGAGGGCGCGGCGAACTCGACGACGCGGCTGCCGCTATGCTGGCGCAGGTGCTCGAAGTCCAGGGCGCTACGGTGTTGAGAGCGAGCTTCGCCGAGATGGAACCGGGGAGCATTCGCCGCCTTGAGCTCGACCCCGTCGATAGTGTCGTCGTCGGATTTTTGAACCGGGATTCCGTCAAGCACGGGCGGTTCCTGGTCCGTCGGCTGAAACGCGCCAAACCAAGGTTGCGAGTGGGCATCGTCTTGTGGTCGGAAGCCGACAGCGACAACCAGGAGGCAGATGCCAGATTGGCCAACGAGATCAACGCCGATTTCGTCGCACACGGCATGGTAGGCGCGGTGCTCGGTGCGTTGTCCAGCGCTCCGCCGGTGGCGCTGAAGACCACCGCCAAACGCCGCATGCGCCGCCTGACGCCGGCGCGCAAGAAAGAGCCGCTCGCCGCGGCAAAATGAGCGCGGCGAAGACTGCGGCAGGTCGGGTTATTACCGCTTTCGCGAAAGTGGTAATAACGAAACGGATCAGGTTGTCTTCGCAAGGTCGCGCTGAACCGTCCGCCGCGGCAAACGGCGCCAACCTTCATACAGTCCAGAAATAGCGCACCGTATGGAAGAAGACCGGGGCGGCGAAGACCAGGCTGTCGGCACGGTCCATCATGCCGCCATGGCCTTCGATCAGATGGCCCCAGTCCTTGACGCCTTGATCGCGCTTGATGGCGGAGGCGACCAGCCCGCCAAGGAAGCCCATCAGGCAGGCGATGAAGGCGACGCCGGCTGCCTGCAGCGGCGAGAACGGCGTCAGGAACGACAGCAGCGCGCCGAGCAGGCTCGATGCCGCCAGCCCGCCGACCAGCCCCTCCCAAGTCTTCGACGGCGAGACCGTCGGCGCCAGGAGATGCCGGCCGAACAGCTTGCCGAAAATATATTGCAGCACGTCGCTGCCTTGCACGGTGATGATCAGGAAAGCGATCAGCAACAGGTTGCGGCCTTCGAAGCCTGGCACCTCGAGCGTCAGCAGCGCCGGCACGTGGCTGACGCAGTAGACCGAAATCATCACCGCCCATTGCTGCGCCGAGACGCGCTCGAGAAAGCGCTCGGTGTCGCCGTGCAGCGCGGTGATCGCCGGCATCAGCAGGAAGCAGTAGACCGGGATGAAGATGGTGAAGAGACCGTACCAGGCGGTCCACACCAACCAGTACTGGAACGGGATGACGATGCCGAACATGCCGAGCAGCACCCAGTGGTCGCTGCGGCGGCTGTGCGTCAGCGTCACGAATTCGCGCAACGCGGCGAACGAAATCAGCGCGAACAGGATGGTCATGCCGGGGCGGCCGAAGAAGAAGGCGACGGTGATCGCCACCACCATCACCCACCAGGCATTGATGCGCTGGGTGAGGTTGACCAGCGTCGGCGACAACGGCTTTGGCGCGCGCCATGACAAGACGCCGGCGACGACGCTGGCACTGATCAGCACCGCCAGCAGGCCGACAATCAGAATGAGGGTTTCGTGCATCATCGGCAGCATTTTGCCTTGGTCCTCAATCGTCTCGCTGCGGCCGGGGGTTGAGCGCCAGCAGCGTTTCGCGGGCGCGGTCGAGAAAGGCGCGGCGTTCCTCACCCGGTTGAATGGCGATCGGCGCGCCGAAGACGACGCGGCAAAGCAGCGGCACCGGCACGAATTGGCCCTTGGGCAGCACCCGCGACATGTTCTCGATCCAGCACGGGATGAGCTCGACATCGGGCCGCGCCATCGACAGATTGTAGAGGCCGGAGCGGAACGGCAGGAGCGGTTCGTCGGTCATGTTGCGCGTGCCTTCGGGAAACAGGATCAGCGAATGGCCCTGGTCGAGCACCGACAGCATGATCGAGATCGGGTGCTGCGTTTCATCCGTCCACTGCCGGTGGATCAGCACGGAAGACAGCATGTCCTCCGCAATGAAACGGCGCAGCCGCGTCTTGCCCCAATAATCGGCGGCCGCCACCGCATGGGTACGGGCGCGCTCCTTCTCGCTGAGGCAGGCCGACAGCAGAATGAAATCGCCGTGGCTGGCATGGTTGGCGAAGTAGATGCGCTGCCGGTCCGATGGCTGGCTGCCGTTCCAGATCGGCCGCACGCCGGTGACCACCCAGGCCAGTGCCGACAGGCCGACCGAGGTCACCGTCTGCAGCAGGGTATAGGTGCTGACGCGAAGCTTTGTCATGGACGGGCTCAAAGGAATGCCGCGACGACCGAGGCCGCCGCGAACAGGCTGAAGGCGATGCGCTGCTTGGCGAGCAGACGGCGCGTGCCGGCCATCCGCTGGTCGAGCGAGCGGCCGCCGGCCGCCGTGGGTTTCAGCCGCATGCGCGCCAGCACGTCGTCGATCGCCGCACCGCCGCCTGCCTCGCTGGCGTGGCTGGCCATCAGCCGGAACAGCAGCGCGTCGAACAAAAGCAGGGCCGAGAGAATAATTGTGGCTATGGCACCCGCGGCGGCGATCAGCCAGGCCGCCGCGGACAGCGACGATGTTTGCGGCGCAGCCGCCAGGCCGATGACCGGCGCCGCCAGCAAGGCAGCAGCAATCAACAGCAGCGGCCATGCCACCTGCACCATCAGCCCGGCGGCGAACGCTTCGGCCTTGTCACGATAGGCGGTCATGTCGCCGCGTCCATGCCAAGATGCACAGGCCGGCCCGCGGCGGCGAGCTGGCCTCGCGCCTGATCCGGCGTGGCGGCCCGGCCGCTGGCGACCAGCCATTCGGCGACGACGGCGGCGCTGCGCTGGAAGCCGACCGCACAGCAGACCAGCACCGTGCCCTGGTTCTGCGCCGCCTCGATCGCCGCCACCGCTTGCGCACGCGCCTCGCGAGACGGCGGCAAAAGGTCGACCATGGGCAGGCTCAACCAGTGGATCGAGGCGCCACGCGGCCTTTCCAATTCGCCGGCAAGGTCGATCACCGTGCCGAAGGCGTCGGCCTCGGCGGCGGTCGGAAAACGGCCAAGGGAAACACCATCGGCAATGACGATCTGCGCCGGAAGCTTTCGCGTCCATGCCCACACATTGACCTTGGCGGCAACCCGGTAAGGCCACAGCAGAAGACGGCTGGCCAGCGACACGCGGCCATCGGCTGTTTTCTGGAACACCTTGGCGCCGGCGCCGGCATAGACGAAAGCGACTATGGCCAGCGCCAGTGCCGGCCACAACAGGATGAGCCATAGCGCCGAGACCAATGCCCCGGCAGCGGCGCCGGCCAGCGCAAGGGTTGCGCCGAGCGCATAGAACAGCGCCAGCCGCCGCGCCTTCGGGTCGGCGGTCAGGCGGAAGCCGGCGAACGGCAGCTCGCCGTCGCGCGGAAACAGCCACAGCGCGAAAAGGCCGAGCAGCGCGCCGGTCGGTATGTCGATGAAATGGTGCTGCCACGTCGTCAGCACCGAGGCGCCGATCAGGAAACACCAGGCATGCCAGGCGACGCCGGCGATGCCGGTCAATCTGTGACGCCAATGGTCCCAGATGATGACCAGCAGCGCGATATGCAGCGACGGCACCTGGTTGAAGGGTTTGTCGAAGCCACCGAGCACGGCGAACATGAAGCCGGGCAGGCCGCTCGTCTGCGGGCGCACGAACGTCGCAGTCAGCGGGAACAGGATGAAGCAGGCGACGGCGACGATCTGTGCCGTCAGATAGCGGCCGGCAAGGCGGTCGACGCCGCTCTTCGAATTGTTCAACAGCAACGACAAGCCATAGAACAGGTTGATCGACCAGTAGGGCACGATCGTCCAGGCAAGGAACGGGACGCCATGCTCCCAGCCGAACACGATGCTGCCGACGTCGTCGCGCCGCGACGCCAGCCAGTTGGCGAAGCCGTAGGTGGCGTAGAAGAACGGCGCCAGAAATGCCAGCCACAGCGCGGCGCGCAGGACTATCCCGGCATACGGCTCGTGCGGCAAGGCCGGAAGGGCAGGGGCATCGCGAGGTAAGGCAGAGGCAGGCAAGTTCATGCTCAGACGCGCCGCGCGACCGAAACGGTGAAGATGCCCCACTGGTCGATGCGCTGGTCGAGCTTCTCGAAGCCGGCGGCCGCCACCAACTGGTCCATCTCGGTCTGCGTGCGGCGGCGCATCACCCAAGCCTGGCCGCCGCGATGCGAGGTCAGGCTGCGCGCGATCATCTCGAGCTGCGGATGCCAAGGCTGGTTGGTGTAGACGAGCAGGCTTCCGGGCTGCATGGCGCTGGCCAGTCCACCGAGCGAGCGGGCGATCATGGCATTGTCGGAAAACAGTTCGTAGAGCCCTGAGACGATGGCGAGATCCGGCGCCGGGTCGAGCCCGGCCAGCATCGTGGCGTCGAAGGCGTCACCTTGATGGAACGAGACGGTCGCCGGCAGCTTGCGCTCGGCGATCAGCTTGCGGCCGAGCGAGACGTTCAGCTCGGAGAAATCCTGTAGCCGCACGCTTGCCTGCGGCGCGGCGCATTTCTGCACGGCATCGAGCACATAGCGGCCATGGCCGGCGGCGATATCGACGATATGGACTGGCCGGCCGGCGGCCTTGAGCGAGGCGGCGGCGCTGCCGATCAGCTCTTCCAGATGCAGCTTGCGCTGGCGGATGCCGCGCCAGCCGATGGCATCGAGAAAGGTGCGGTCGATCATGCGGCCAATGGGGCTGATGCCGCGCGCCTCGTTCTCGTAGACATAGTCGAGCGTCGAGCCGGAATCGAAGCCGGTGGCAATCCCCGTCTTCATGCCGGACGACAGCCAGGCGCCCATGCGGATCGAAGCGCGGCTCATTGCCCAGTAGAGGCCCCTTAGCGACAGCAGCGGCAGCGGCGAGGCCAGCCGGTCGGCCTCGTCGCGCGTGTAGCCGGCACGGTCGGCCCAGGTCAGGTCGACCGGCTCTTCCGGCGCCGCGAACTGCTTTTCGAGGAAGGGCCTGATCAGGTCGAGTGCCTTGTGGCGGTCGCGCTCGCCCAGCGTGTCGTGGAAGAAGCCGGGCAGCACGTGCCGCTCCTTGGCCGGGCTCGCCAGATTGACGAAAAACTCGTGCTGCGGTCCATGCCGCACCACCCAGTCGCTGCCGGAGATCAGAAGCTGTGTCGGCACAGTGATGGCGCGGGCGTCGGCGACGATGCGCGCGGCATGGTCGTAGAGCTCGACCAGGATGTTGGAGGCGATCGGCCGGGCGATCAGCGGGTCGGCGTCGAAGGAGGCGATGCGCTCGGGGTCATGCGTCAGGAATTTCGCCTTGACGTAGGAATTGACGAAGAAGCGGCCCTTCAGCTTCTGCCACAACGCAATGCCTTGCTTGGCGAAGGGCACGTAGAGCTTGACCGAGAAGGCCGGCGAGGCCAGCACCAGGGCGCGAATGTCGGGCGCGTAATCGTGCACCCAGGCGGCGGCAAGCACGGCGCCGAAGGATTGCGCGATCAGCGCGATGTCGCGCCGGGCAAAGCCGTCGCTGCCAATCTCGCGCACGAAACAATCGGTGTCGCGCACCAGCGCCGCAAAGGACGGCGCATAGCCGCGTTCGCCGGCGGAGCGGCCATTGCCGCGCGCATCCCAGGCATAGAAGGCGTGGTCGGGCATCTCGAGCTCGTCGACCAGATGCGCCATGCGGCCGCCATGCTCGTGGCCGCGGTGGAACAGCAGGATGGCACCCTTGCGGTGTTCCGACAGCGCCGGCCAACAGCGGTAAAAGATCTCGGTGCCGTCATGGCTCTTGAAGCTGCGCTCCTGCGCCACCCGCTCGATGTTGGCAGGACCCACTGCGGCAACCGTCTGTTGGTGAAGCATGTTGTTCTCCCTGGCGAGACCGGAATTCAGCTGCCGCTCCCGTTAAGGCCGCTGCGTATCCGGTTGATGGCGGTCGCCAGCGAGAGTGTAGCCATGGCCGGAAACACGAGCGGCGTGAGCGCCGGGACCCACAGGCCGGACGCGATAAGCACGGCGAGGATGCCGAGCGCCAGCGCCCGGTCGCTTTTGCCGAACGGGCCGGCATAGTTGCGCCCGGTTCCTGCGGCGATGCCGAGCACGCCGGCGAACTCCGTGATCATAGCCGCGATCGCAAATGCAACGACGCCCCAGGCAGGAAAAATGACGGCAAAGGCCAGGATCAAAGCGAGGTCGGAGATAATATCGCAGAGCTCGTTGAGATACATGCCGAGCTTCGAGGCCTGGCCATGTTCCCTCGCGAGCATACCGTCGATCGCATTCAGCGCCATTCGCGTAAACAGCACGAGCGGCATCAGCAGAAAGACCACGCGGTGGCCGGCAAGGGCTGCCACCACAAGGCCGGTGGCGAGCGAGAGGGCAGCGGCCAGCAACGTGATCTGGTTGGCGGTGACGCCGGCTCTGGCCAGGCCGTCGGCAAGCGGCCGCAACCTGGCCTGGAAGGCCGGTTTCAGCGCATAAAGCGTCGGCATGTGCGAACCCCCCGGCCGCGGTGCAAAGTGATGTTGGCGAGGATGGTCAATTGGCGCGCAAGACGCAAGGGCGGCGCCCATCACTTTCCGCAAACTTGCCGGACGGCTATGTCCTCGCTTTGACCGTGTCGCCCGGGAACAGGGCGGGCAAACTTTGTTCGGCCGCCGCCCAGGCGCGACTATGGTAACGCCGCAGGATGAGAATGCATGCGGCGAAGACCAGCAGCCCGCAAATCACGCCGGGCGTCATGCCCCCGCCAAACGCAGACTTTACAACGATGCCGGTGAAGACGCCGGCAATGGCGCCATTGATCGTGCCCACCATCCCCGCGGTGGTCATGAAATATTGCAGCGGCGAGGGTCTCAGGCCCTTGTCGACCAGCACCGCCGAGGGGTCGTCATGCGTGGAATTGACAAGGTATTTTTGCAGCACGGGCGCCAGCTCAACGAAATAGTGGCGGATCCGGGCATGCCGCGGGCATGCACCATGTCCTCGATGGCAACCTGCACAGCGCGCACGAAAGTGACCAGGCCGATGAAGAACAGGCAAGGCAGCAAGATCAGGCTGAACAACACGAACGGCCTGCCCATCTCCGTGACCTGCGCGACGAAGGACAAGGCAATCGTTGCGCTCGAGACCGAGGTCAGGAACAGATCGGCTCGCTGGTTCGCTTCCTGAATGGTCGCCGCGCGGGCATTTTGCAGCACGAAATGCTCGGTCGTCAGGCACTGCAGGGCCTGCTGCGCTTGATCTGGCGGAACCGGAGCGTCGGGAGAACGGGTCATCGACATTTGCCCCTTCTGTCAGCCGCAACCGGCGGGCAGAAGGGGGCGTCGTCCTGCGAGCTGTCAGGTTCTGCCGATGGCGATGCGCTTGGCCTTGGCCTGGGCGCGCTCCGTCTTGGGCAGCGTCACGCTGAGCACGCCGTTCCGGAACGCGGCGTTCACCTTGTCTTCGTCGACTTCGTAGCCGAGCGGGATACGCCGCTCGAAGCGGCCATAGAAGCGTTCGGAGAACTGCCTGTCCTTGTCCTCGGTCTCTTCGCGCTTCTCGCCGCGCAGCGTCAGCACGCCGTCATCGAGCAGCAGCTCGACGTCTTTCTCGTCCATGCCGGGGATCTCGGCGGTGACGCGGATCTCCTTTTCGCTATCGGAGATTTCGACACTCGGCCAGCTGGCGCGGGCAGCGGAGAAGCCACCGAGCGACGGCAGCCTCGCGTCGAAGCCGCGGAACGCCTCGTCGAACAGGCGGTTCATTTCGCGATGCAGCGTCAGGAAGGGATCGCGATCGGCGTCACGGAACAGGCTGGGGGCCTGATTGTTCTCCCGGCCCCAGGGAATGAGATCACGAATAGCCATTGCATAGTCTCCTTTCTCGACTGGTGCATTCAGGCAGCCTGCTTGTTTGCTTCGACCTGCGCGACCTTCGGCCCGGTCTTCGGCGAGGCGACATCGGTCGCGATGGCGATGCGCCGAGGCTTCATCTCCTCGGGCACCTCACGTACCAGATCGATGCTGAGCAGGCCGTTGTCGAGCGAGGCGCCTGCGACCTTGACGTGATCAGCAAGCTCGAAACGGCGGATAAAGGGCCGTGCGGCGAGGCCACGATGCAGATACTCCGCGTTATCCGGCTCCTTGTGCTGGCCGGAGACAATCAGGAGGTTGGGTTCATGGGTGATTTCGAGGTCGTCCTCGGAAAAGCCAGCGACGGCGATGGTGACGCGGTAGTTGTTCTCGCCGCTGCGCGCGATGTCATAGGGCGGCCAGGCGTCGAAAGCCTGCGGAGCATTTTCCAGCAGGTTGAAGACGCGGTCGAAGCCGATGCTCGACCGATAGAGCGGGGAAAAGTCGAATGCGGTTCTCATAGCTACATCCTCCATCGAGCAACATAGATACGAGCAGCGCCAAAGAGCTGGCGCTCCCTGGTTTCGCCCGGCCCCATTTCGGCGACCGGTGCCTTCGATCTGGTTATTGTCCGCCGCAAGTCAAGACCCGGTGGCTTTCGCTTTGCCGGTTTTTCGGGCCGTTTTCGGTCGGCTCGGCGAGGCTGCCAATCCCCCTTTTTGCGGCGAGATGTCCGGCAGGAGATTGCCTGTTTGGTTTCAATCGCCAACGCTGACTTCCCCCGCCGGTTATTGTCTGCCGCGGGTCAAGACCCAGATTCTTGTGTTGCCGGGCCCATTCCCGGCACCCGCAGATGGAGCTGACCATGACACGCGACGAGATCATTTCTGTGCTGGGCCCGGTCGACGAAGCCGTGATCGCCGACATTGCGGCGACGGACGGGACGGTCCAGGAATTGCGCGAGGCCCTGGCCTGGATCGCCGCCGACGAGGTGTTGGTAAACGAGGGCCGACCGCTGCCGACGGCAAGAGTAGCGACGCTGATCGAACTGCTGCAAGGGCCCGACGAGGAGGAATAACCGGCTGTCGCCGCGATGCTCTTGAACCGCGCAGAGAGACGAACCATGTCCTTCAGTGGCGCCGGCCGGCCGCCGGTGCCTGCCAGCATACGTTCCTTGCTCAAACAAGAAGACGATCAGAAAACAAGGAGGAAGTGATGGACGACGTCCGCTTTGCCGAGCCGATCACGTTGAAATTCCAATCCAGCGAGCGCAAGGTCGCCAGCAGTTGGGAAGCTATCGAATGCATGCGCCAGCAATGGCCGGACCGTGCACGCGGCCGGAGTTGGCGCGGCCTATCGGACCTGCCGCGACGCGCTCGACGGCTGGCGCACCGCGCGTGATGCGTGCAAGGCCTTCGTCAGGGCGGCGCGCAAGGCTGGATTGCTCGCATCGGCCCGCAAGCCTGTCGACCACGCCGGCTAGCCCGGACCCTTCCGACATTGTGAGACCCAAAACAAGTGGGGGAGAGTCAGCTATCTCTCCCCCCCGCTTCGGAGGCACTTTGTTTGCTGTCTAGCGGCAGATCGGCTTGCTCCTCAGTGGACGGTAATAATGCCGTTTACGGCCCGCCATTCGGAGGGCTGGATCAGGTGATGATGGGCGACGCGCACCGAATGCAGCGGGCCTTCGATCTCGCGCTCCCAGAAATCGAGGAAATGCTTCAGCGTCGGGAAATCGGGGGCAATATCGTATTCCTGCCAGATGTAGAGCTGCAGAAGGCTTCGATGATCGGGCAGGCGGTAGTGGATCTCCGCCGTGGTGAGGCCAAACCCTTGCATCTGGAGCTGAAAGTCCCTGCTGGTCATGCAATCCTTCCTTTCCCAATGAACCTCCGTCTGCAAAACGCCTCGCCTTCCACATAGGTTCCAGCCGCCGCAAGCGGCTCAAGACGGACAGATTTGGAAATCCGGCCGGGTCATCGCGCCCGAAACGGCGAATGTGCGAACAATTACAGCGTATTGGCACTCTCAGGTGTCGAGTGCTAAAATTTTTGCGTGATCCTCTTGAAAGCTGAAAAAAGCGCGACTAGTTCGTATGCGCGCGATGCCTGATGAAGGGGTCGCGCACCCCGTGCCGGGCCGATATTGCCGGTCCGGTCAGGAGGATGTTCGAAAATCTGTTTGTCCAGAGAGGAGAACGACATGGCGTTCCGTCCATTGCATGACCGCATCCTGGTCCGCCGCATCGAGGTCGACGAAAAGACCGCGGGCGGCATCATCATCCCCGACACCGCCAAGGAGAAGCCGCAGGAGGGCGAGGTCATCGCCGCCGGCCCCGGCGCGCGCGACGACAGCGGCCAGTTGCAGCCGCTCGACGTCAAGGTCGGCGACCGCATTCTGTTCGGCAAATGGTCCGGCACCGAGATCAAGCTCAATGGCGAGGATCTGCTCATCATGAAAGAGGGCGACGTGCTGGGCGTTATCGAAGCCACGGGCGAGATGAAGAAGGCTGCCTGAGCGGAGCCTGAACAAGCATTCCAGTCAACGAAAAGCTGCCTATCGAGGAGTGTTCCAATGGCTGCCAAAGATGTGAAATTTCATACCGAAGCCCGCGAGAAGATGTTGCGCGGCGTCGACATCCTCGCCAATGCGGTGAAGGTGACGCTCGGTCCCAAGGGCCGCAACGTTGTCTTGGACAAATCGTTCGGCGCGCCGCGCATCACCAAGGACGGCGTGACGGTGGCGAAAGAGATCGAGCTTGAGGACAAGTTCGAGAACATGGGCGCGCAGATGGTGCGCGAGGTCGCCTCGAAGACCAGCGATACCGCCGGCGACGGCACCACGACCGCGACGATTCTTGCTCAGGCCATCGTCAGGGAAGGGGCCAGGGCCGTCGCTGCCGGCATGAACCCGATGGACCTGAAACGCGGCATCGACAAGGCGGTCGACGCCGTCGTCGCCGACCTGAAATCCAATGCCCGCAAGGTGACCAGGAACGACGAAATCGCCCAGGTCGGCGCCATCTCTGCCAATGGCGATGCCGAGATCGGCCGCTTCCTTGCCGAAGCGATGGAAAGGGTTGGCAATGAGGGCGTCATCACTGTCGAAGAAGCCAAGACCGCCGAGACCGAGTTGGAAGTGGTCGAAGGCATGCAGTTCGACCGTGGCTATCTCTCGCCTTATTTCATCACCAACCAGGACAAGATGCGCGTCGAACTCGAAGAACCCTATGTGCTGATCCACGAGAAGAAGCTCTCCAACCTCCAGGCCATGCTTCCCGTGCTCGAAGCCGCCGTGCAATCCGGCAAGCCGCTGCTGATCATTGCCGAGGACGTCGAAGGCGAGGCGCTGGCGACGCTGGTCGTCAACAAATTGCGCGGCGGCCTGAAGGTTGCGGCCGTCAAGGCGCCGGGCTTCGGTGATCGCCGCAAGGCCATGCTCGAAGACATTGCCATCCTGACCGGCGGCACGGCGATCTCGGAGGACCTCGGCATCAAGCTCGAGAACGTCACATTGGAGATGCTCGGCCGCGCCAAGAAGGTGCTGATCGAGAAGGAAAACACCACTATTGTCGACGGTGCCGGCCGCAAGGATGAAATCCAGGCGCGCATCAGCCAGATCAAGGCGCAGATCGAGGAAACCACCTCCGACTACGACCGCGAGAAGCTGCAGGAGCGGTTGGCCAAGCTCGCAGGCGGTGTCGCCGTCATCCGTGTCGGCGGCTCGACCGAAATCGAGGTCAAGGAGCGCAAGGATCGCGTCGACGATGCAATGCACGCCACACGCGCGGCGGTCGAGGAGGGTATCCTGCCCGGCGGCGGCGTGGCGCTGCTGAGAGCGGCGAAGGCGCTCGACAATATCGAGGTCGACAATTCCGATCAGAAGACCGGTGTCGAGATCGTGCGTCGCGCCATCGAAGCGCCGGTGCGCCAGATCGCCGAGAACGCCGGTGCGGAAGGTTCGATCATCGTCGGCAAGCTGCGCGAGACGACCGACTTCGGCTATGGCTGGAACGCCCAGACCAACGAGTTCGGCGACCTGTACGGGCAGGGCGTCATCGACCCAGCCAAGGTCGTACGCAGTGCCCTGCAGGGTGCCGCCTCTGTTGCCGGCCTGTTGGTGACGACCGAGGCGATGGTGGCCGAGAAGCCGAAGAAGGAAACGCCCATGCCTCCGATGCCCGGCGGTGGCGGCATGGACTTCTAAGGCCAGGCTTCCAAAATGCGACTTCGAAACGGCAGATGGACCGTGTCCGCCTTCGTCGCCCTCGCCCGCCGCAACGACCTGCTTGCGCCGCAGACGAGCGGGATGGTTGCCGGCGAGAGCGTTGCTGGCGCGACGGTTGCCGACTGGGCAACGCGCGCACAGCGCGTCAACGCCCCGGTCTGAGCGGTCGGAGAAGTCGCCAATCTCCCCCCTTGAGGGGGAGATGTCGCCGAAGGCGACAGAGAGGGTCGGTACGTCCTGGCGCGACGCCCTGTGGGACGAAAGAGAAGGTTGGCGCTTCACGCGAGGCGCCCCCTCTGTCCTGCCGGACATCTCCCCCTCAAGGGGGGAGATTACGCGCTCAGCCGCTTTCGCTTGCTAAGCCCGCGGTAGCAGCCGGCGCATGATCTGCGAGGCGTGGCCGCCCACGCCGTGTGCAGCCGGCCGGCGCTCGACGACCTCGAAGCCGTGCTTGCGATAGAAGGCGATTGCGCGGTCGTTGCCCTCGATCACTTCCAGGGCGATGCTGGGAATACCCGCATGCGCGGCAAGAACGGCATGCAGCAGGTCGGCGGCAAGGCCGGTGCCGTACTCGCTTTTGTCTATATGGAGCCGCTCGAGCATGACCTCGCCCTTGTCGTCCATCGCGGCCATCGCATAACCGGCGAGCGAGCCGTCAGCCCGCTCGGCGACGAAGGACATCTTGCTGTCGTCCCTGAGCTCGGCCGCCAGCCGCTCCGGCGCGTGCCTCTCATCCGACAGCCGTGCCGTGGTCTCGGCACCCAGGATCGGCGAATAGGTGTGTCGCCAGGACCCCCCAAGCAGCCGCGACACCGAGAGCACGTCCTGTTCGGTCATGGTCCTTATTTGGGTCATTGGCACCTCGCCTCAGAAACCTGCCCCTTTTGAGCGGAGATGTCCGGCAAAACAGAGAGGTGCTGTCCCGCCGACCCTGCACGGCTGAGTTCAGCGCACATCCGCGCCGGCCACCATGACTATGTGCTGGCAGACATTATCGATATCGCGAATGACGTCGTCGTTCCAGAACCGCAGGATAGTCCAGCCCAGCGCTTCAAGCCGTGCGCTTCTGGTAGCGTCCGATATTGAGGCATCGGCCCGGGCATGCTGGGAGCCATCCAGTTCGACAATCAGCTTTTGTCCGGGCGGGCAAAATCGACAATATGGCCTGCAATTGGCATCTGCCGCCGAAATGCCAGCCCCATGAGTCGATGCGCCCTGACCTCATTCCAGAGCTTCAGCTCGGCATCCGTCATGGCCTTGCGCATCTTGCGCGCATTGCCGCGGCTACGGGGAGGTACGGGATAGTGATTCACTACTTCTATTCCTCAGCGCGAAACTTGCCCATCTTCTCTATGCTGCGCTTGAACACCCCCCTCTGTCCTGCCGGACATCTCCCCCTCAAAGGGGGAGATTGGCAGCTTCGCCGAAAGTTCTCCCTTCTTTAGAGATTGGCGAAAGCTGGAGCGACGTCCAATCTCCCCCCTCGAGGGGGGAGATGTCCGGCAGGACAGAGGGGGTGCTGGCCCGTCGACCTGGATAGGTATGGCACCTGTATCACCGCCTCACCCGCGATTTCAGCCAGCGATCGAAGGCCACCGCGAGGATGAGGATCAGGCCGATGACGATGCTTTGCGTGTAGGACGAGACGTTGTTGAACTGCAGCCCGTTCTGCAAGACGCCGATCAGTCCTGCACCGACCACCGTGCCGCCGACGCTGCCGATGCCGCCGAACAGCGAGGTGCCGCCGATGACGACCGCCGAGATCACCGTCAGCTCGTAGCCGATGCCGGCCACGGCTTCGGAGGAGTTGAGCCGCGCCGACAAAACGAAGGCGGCAAGGCCGGCGAAGAAGCCGACGATGATGTAGACCGAGATCAGGATGCGGTCGACACGCAGGCCGGAGAGCCGTGCCGCCTCGCCATTGCCGCCGACGGCATAGACCGCGCGGCCGTAACGTGTGTAGCGCAGCACGATATGGCAAAGGATCGCGGCAATCGCGAAGATGATCGCCGGCACCGGCACCGGGCCGATCAGGCCGGTACCGAACCAGCGCATCGAGGCGTCGAAGCCGGAGATCGGGCCGCCATTGGAAATCGTCAAGGTCAGGCCGCGAAACACGGTGAGGCCGCCGAGCGTGACGACGAAGGGCGGCACCTTCAGCCTGGTGATGGCAAAGCCCTGGAGGCCGCCGGCCACGGCGCCGACGACGACGGCGGCGAGAAGGGCGGCGAACCAGCCATAGCCTTGCGTGCCCGACGTCGACAGCGACAGCGTGTTGGCGGTGCCGCCTTTGGCTACCACCGCTGCGACCATGCCGCAGAAGGCGAGCAGCGAGCCGACCGACAGGTCGATGCCGGCGGTAAGGATAACGAAGGTCATGCCGAGCGCGATCAGCCCGGTGATCGAGATCTGGCGCATGATGTTGAACAGGTTGATCGGGTCGATGAAGCTCGGCTTCAGCACGGTGAAGACGACAATCAGCAACGCCAGGAACATCAGCGGGCCGAAGCTCATCAGCAGGCGCGCAATATTGACGCCGCGGCGCTGGCTCCGTTCGGTCGTGCTGGTCATTGCGTTGCTTCCTGCTTCTGGTCGAGCGCCATCAGTTCCATCAGTTTCTCCTCGGTCGCCTCGATGCCAGGCATCTCGCCGGTGATGCGCCCGCGCCGCATGGTGACGATCCTGTCCGACACCGCAAGCACTTCGGGCAGCTCGGACGAGATCATCATGATGGCGATGCCGCGCGCCGCGAGCTCTACCAGGATCTGGTGCACCTCCGCCTTGGCGCCGACATCGACACCACGCGTCGGTTCATCGACGATCAGCACCTTGGGATCGCGTGCCAGCCAGCGGGCAAGGATGACCTTCTGCTGGTTGCCACCGGACAGTCCCTCGATCGCCTGCTCGGGCGAGGCCATGCGGATCGACAGCGTCTTCCTATAGTTCGCCAACGCCTCGCGCTCTCGCCGCTCGGCCATGAAGCCGACATTGGAGTAGCGGTCGAGCGCGGCGATCGAGAAATTGGTGAGGATGGCGAGTGCTGCGAAGATTGCCTGGTGCTTGCGGTCTTCCGGAACCAGCCCGATGCCGAGCTCGATGGCGTCGGCGGGTGAGGCGGGCGCGATCGGCTTGCCGTCGAGCATGATGGTGCCGGCTGCAATGCGGTCGGCGCCGAAGATGGCGCGGGCGAGCTCGGTGCGGCCGGAGCCGACGAGCCCGGCGACGCCGAGGATTTCGCCCGCCTTGAGGTCGAGATCGACGCCTTCGAGCACGATGGCGTGCGGCGCCTGCGGATCGCGCACCGTGCGCAGGCCGCGCACCGAGAGCCGGACGTCGCCGGCGACGTCGCGCTGCGTCGGCCTGGCATAGAGCTCGGAAGCGGCGCGGCCGACCATCTTCTCGATGATCTTCGGCAGTTTGATCGGCCCGCCTTCGCGGTCGAGATGGCCGGCCAGCCTGCCGTCGCGCAGCACCGTCATGCGGTCGCAGATCGCCGAGGCCTCCTCCAGCCGGTGGGTGACGAACATGATGGCGACGCCATCCTTGCGCAGTCGGCCCATGATCGACATCAGCTTCTGCACTTCGGTTTCGGTCAGCGCCGAGGTCGGCTCGTCCATGATGATCAAGCGGCTCTTCAGCGATAGCGCGCGGGCGATCTCGACCAGCTGCTGCTCGGCCACCGACAATGCGGAAACCGGCGTCGCCGGGTCGAGGTCGAGGCCGACGCGAGCGATGATCGCGCGCGAATCTTCCTCCATCTTCCGCCAACTGACCAGCCCGAACCGGCCGAGCGGTGCGCGGCCGATGAAGATATTCTCCGCCACGGTCAGCGTCGGGATCAGGCTCAGTTCCTGGTAGATTGTTACGATGCCGTGGCGCTTGGCATCCTGCGGATTGTGCGGGCTGAATTCGACCCCATCGAAGACGATGCGGCCGCTGGACGGCGGCATCACGCCGGAAAGGATCTTGAGCAGCGTCGATTTGCCGGCGCCGTTCTCGCCGAGCAGGCCGAGGATCTCGCCGGGGCGGACTTCGAGCGAAACGTCGTTCAGCGCGGTGACGCCGGCAAAGCGCTTGGTCACGCCCTCGACGGTGAGCAGGGCGGGAGAGGGCGCGATGGCGGCTGCCTTGGGCAAAGTTTGCTCCTGGATTGCGATTGCCGGCGGGACAGCGCCCCCCTCTGTCCTACCGGACATCTCCCCCACGAGGGGGGAGATTGGATGTCACCTCGGCTTTCGCCAATCTTCCTGCGTTGCAGAAAAGGCGCCATCGGCGAAGCTCCCGATCTCCCCCCAAGTGGGGGAGATGCCCGGCAGGGCAGAGGGGGGCGCGACAGAATGCTACTTTTGCCGCTGCGCGCCCTTTGTGCAACCTTACTTCGTCTCGCCCAGCCTCTCCGCCTTGTCGAGATTGTCCTTGCCGATGACGATCGGCGTCAAAAGCACCAGCTTTTCCTTTGGCTCGGTCTTGTCCCTGGCGTAGGCGACCGCGATCTGCACAGCGGTGCGCGATTGTTCGCCGGGGAATTGCTCGACCGTGCCGGCCAGTTTGCCGTCGCGCACGGCGACCAGCGCTTCGGGAAGCGCGTCGAAGCCATAGATTTTGACGTCGGTGAAGTTGCGCGCCGCGCAGGCTTCAACCGCGCCAAGCGCCATGTCGTCGTTGGCGCAGATGATCGCGTCGGGCTTGCCGTTGGCGGCAAGGCCGGCCTCGGTGACGGACAGCGCCTCGGCGCGGGCGAAGTTGGCGGTCTGCTCGAAGATGATCTGGTACTTGTCCTTCATAGGATCGAGGACGTTGTGCACACCCTTGTTACGGTCGATCGCCGGGCCGGCGCCGGGCTGACCCTGCAGATGGAAGATCTTGGCGCCGTTCGGGAACGCCGCCACCATGGCCTGTGCTTCGGCCTCGCCGCCCTTGACATTGTCGGCGCCGACATGGGCGAGGATGCCTTCGACGCCTTCGACGCGGCGGTCGATGGTGACGACGGGAACGCCGGCCTTGACCGCTTCCTCGATGGCTGGGGCCAGCGCGTTGACGTCGAGCGGCGAGATGACGATGGCGTCGACCTTCTGCACGAGCGCCGCTTCGATATCGGCGGTCTGCTTGGGCGCCGAGTTCTGGCCGTCGCTTTCGACCAGGTTGACGCCCTGCGCCTGGGCTTCCGCCTTGATCTGGTTCAGCATGTGCACGAAGAACGGAAAGCCGAGGCTCGGCACCGAACCCAGGATGGTCAGCTTGTCCTGGGCAAAAGCCAGTTGCGGAGCGGCCAGCGCCAAAGCGCCCATCGCCGCGGTCGACAGCAGGAATTCACGTCTGTTGATCAATTTAGTCATCCTCCCAGATGAGCGCACGACCCCGAAACCGGAATGGGTTTTCCGGAAGGTTCCTTGCGTCGATTCAAAAATGGAGTGTCCTTCGAGCGCCCAACTCGTGTTTGAAGGGACGCAACGGCGCTCCAGCCGGTCCACCGCGACGTTCTCCTCCGCTCGGTGCCTGCCGGCGGATGCTAGCCAAGGCCGGAGCTTTGCGCAAGAACGGGAGCAGGCAAGACCTACCGATCGATCATCACCATGGTGCGCTCGCCGTAGCGCGGCCCGGCGACCTTTCCCGGCGCCAGCGCGTCGTCGAGCACTCGCATCTCGGCTGGGTCCAGCCTGATCGAAGCCGCGGCGACGTTCTCCTCGAGGTATTTTCTGCGCTTGGTGCCGGGGATCGGCACGATGTCGATGCCGAAGTCGCTCCCCTTGTGGAGCAGCCAGGCCAGCGCGATCTGGCCTGGCTTGACGCGCTTGGCCGCGGCGATGTCGAGTACCGTGGCCGCCGCCCGCATGTTGGCATCATAGTTGGCGCCCTGGTAGCGCGGGTCGCCGCGCCGGTAATCGCCCTCCGGATAATCTTCGGCGCGCCTGACGTCGCCGGTGAGAAAGCCGCGGCCGAGCGGCGAGAACGGCACCAGGCCGATGCCGAGCTCCTTCAGCAGCGTAATGATTTCCGGCTCCAGATTGCGCTCCCACAGCGAGTATTCGCTCTGCACGGCCGACACCGGATGCACGGCATGCGCCCGGCGGATATTGGCGGCGCCGGCTTCAGAGAGGCCGAAGAAGCGGACCTTGCCCTGAGCGATCAGCTCGCCGACAGCGCCCGCCACATCCTCGATCGGCACCGCCGGATCGACGCGGTGCTGATAGAGGAGGTCGACGTGGTCGGTGGCGAGCCTCCTCAGCGAACCTTCCAAAGCCTCGCGGATATGTTCGGGCCGGCTGTCGCGCTCGGTGCCGACTTGCTTGCCGTTTTCAATGCGGAAGCCGAATTTCGTCGCGATCGTCACCTCATCGCGCCGGCCCTTCAGCGCGCGGCCGAGCAGTTCCTCGTTGGTGAACGGCCCGTACACTTCCGCGGTGTCGAGGAAGGTGCAGCCGAGTTCGATGGCGCGGTGCAGCGTGGCGGTCGATTCCGCCTCGTCGGCCGGGCCATAGGACTGGCTCATGCCCATGCAGCCGAGACCGATTGCCGAGACTTGCAGCCCCTGGCTGCCGAGTTTGCGCATCGTCAATGTCATGTGAAGCTCTCCGGATCAGCATCGCGTTCCAAGCCGCCAGGGCAATATAGCGCACCGGCTCGGTTTCCACAGAGCGGGAGGCGCCACCGCGCGAGGGCTCACTGCCGCCGCCAAATTGACAGCCGAGCCGCTCTCGGCCATCCTTAAGGCACGCCGCCTTGCGGCTTGTGCGTGAGTAACCAGCATGGCCAGTTCCGTCGCCAGTCAGAAATCCAAGCGCGCCGCGGTGCGGAACGCGCTCGACCGCCACAAGGTGTACATCACTGCGCAGCGTTTTTCGGCCGGCAACTACAGCGCGCGCGTGCTGGTCGACGGCGAGGCCTATTGGGTTGACGAATTCCGGCTCAGCCAGCTGCAGCAGGGCCTGTCGCCGGCCGAACTCGAATTGACGCCGGCCACCGACGATTGAGCGGCGTGACCTGCCATCCTTCGTCATCCCAGGGCGGAGCAGGAGCTAAGCGACGTCGCGGAGACCCTGGGATCCATGCCGTGACATTGGAGCGCCGCTGCGATGGGATTTTGATGCCGCGCTCGTTGCTTTTGCCCACCACCCGCGCCTAGTCCATGCCAGCTCCTTCGAAGCTCAAGGCTTATCGCGCCAAGCGCGAGTTCACGAGGACGCCGGAACCAGCCGGCGGTCTGGTTGCCGGTGAGGGCAATCGTTTCGTTGTCCACAAGCATCACGCCACCGCCGACCACTACGATCTGCGCCTGCAGGTCGGCGACGTGCTGAAGAGTTGGGCGGTGCCGCGCGGCCCGTCGCTCAACCCCGCCGACAAACGGCTGGCGGTCGAGACCGAGGACCATCCGCTCGAGTATATCGACTTCGAAGGTGTCATTCCCGAAGGCGAATATGGCGGCGGGCCGATGATCGTCTGGGACACCGGCATCTGGGCGCCGATGGACGACGTCGAGAAGAGCCTGCGCACCGGTTCCTTCAAGTTCCGGCTCGCCGGCGAGAAGCTGAATGGCGGCTGGATGCTGACGCGGCTGAAACCGAAGCCCGGCGAGGATGAGGGCAAGAAGAACTGGCTGCTGTTCAAGGAGCGTGATCTGGCCGCCGACGCCAAGCTCGACATACTGGAAGCCCGCCCGGAAAGCGTCAAATCCGGACGCCGCATCGAGGAACTGGTGGCAACGCCGAAGCCGGCCGCCAAGCCTGCCAGGCCGGTGGTGCTGAAGCCAGGTGCTTTGCCGGGCGCCGTCAAGGCGCCGCCGCCTTCCCGGATCGAGCCGCAGCTGACTACGCAGGTTCCGAAGCCGCCGGGCGGCGATGACCCAGCGGCCCGAACGGGCGAAGTCTGGCTGCACGAGATCAAATTCGATGGCTACCGCACCATGGCGCATGTTTCCGATGGGAAGGTCAGGCTGATCACCCGCGCCGGCCTCGACTGGACGAAGCGCTATGGCGACCTGCCGCTTGCCTTCGCCAGGCTGCCGTGCCGCGAGGCGATCATCGACGGCGAGGTCGTCGCGCTCGACGCCAAGGGCATCAGCCGCTTTGCCCTTTTGCAAGACGCGCTGGCCGAAGGCGCCGGCAACAAGCTCCACTTCTATGCCTTCGACCTTCTCTATCTCGACGGCTGGGACCTGAGACAAGCGCCGCTCCGCCGGCGCAAGGCGCTGCTTTCGCAATTGCTGTCCGGTCTCGGCGCCAATTCGGCCATCCAGCTCAGCGATCATGTCGAAGGAGACGGCCAGGCACTTTATGACCAGGCATCGGAAATGGGGCTGGAGGGCGTCGTCTCGAAACGTGCTACGGCGGTCTACCAGAGCGGCCGCACCAAGACCTGGACCAAGACCAAGGCGCTTCAGACCGGCGACTTCGTCATCGCCGGCTACACAGTCTCCGACGCGGCCGAGGGGTTGGCTGCACTCGGCCTCGGCGAATTCGAAGACGGCGAGCTGCACTATCGCGGCAAGGTCGGCACCGGCTTCGATGCGGGGACCGCCGGCGAATTGCTGGCCAGGCTGGAGCCGCTAAGGGCGGGTGCATCCGCGCCCGAAGGGGTTCCCCGCGAAATCATGCGCGAGATGAACTGGGTGCGGCCGCTGCTTTCGGCGCATATCCACTACGCCAACCGGACCACCGACAATGCGCTGCGCCATGCCGTGTTCCGCGGCCTGCGCGACGTCGGCCTGTCGACGCCGGTGTCGGCCAAGCGCAAGCGGCTGATCGCCGAGGCCGACCTCGCCACCATCTGGGTGACCAACCCGACGCGACGGCTGTTCGGCAAGACCGGCCCGACCAAGCTCGACATTGCCGTCTATTACGCGCTGGTCGGCGATTTCATGCTGCCGCACATTCTCGGCCGGCCGGTGTCGCTGGTGCGCTGCCCGACCGGCAGGCCGCAGGACTGTTTCTTCCAGCGCCACGCCTTCACCGGCATGCCGTCCTCTGTGGCGACTTTCGAAGCGACCAATTCGGAGGGCGAGACCAAATCCTATCTCTCGGTGGAAGACGCCAAGGGCTATCTGGCGCTGGCGCAGTTCGGTGTCGTCGAGTTCCACACCTGGGGCACCCATCGCACGCGGCTCGACAAGCCGGACCTGGTCGTTTTCGACCTCGACCCGGGCGAGGGGATCGCCTGGCGCGAGGTGGTTGAGGCGGCGGTGCATATCCGCGGCGAACTCGAGGCGCTGGGGCTGGTGCCGTTCGCCAAGACGTCCGGCGGCCACGGCATCCACATATCAGTGCCGGTGACGCAAAAGCAGAACTGGAAGAAATTGCACCAGGCGACCAGCGCCATCTCGACGCATCTTGCCGCCACCGCGCCCGACACTTTCACCACCACCATGGGCAAGGATAACCGCAAGCGGCGCATCTTCATCGATTATCACCGCAATGCGCGCGGCCACACTTCTGCGGCTCCCTATTCGCTGCGCGCCCGCACCAATTTGCCGGCCTCGACGCCGGTGAGCTGGAGCGATCTGGAATCCATCGACGCTCCGCAGGATCTGAATTATTCGTCGCTGCCGGGCCTGCTGGCGACGTCAGGCGATCCCTGGGCCGACATGGAAGATTTCGCCCGGGATTTGCCGGCGTTTTCGAACAAGTAAACGCAACGGCGCGAAATGACATCCGTCGCGATCCTTCGCGCCCCCCTCTGTCCTGCCGGACATCTCCCCCACAAGGAGGGAGATTGGACGTCGCCTCGGCTTTCGCAAATCGCCAACGTCGCAGGATTGAGCGGAGCGCTGAAGCTGCCGATCTCCCCCCAAGTGGGGGAGATGTCCGGTAGGACAGAGGGGGCGCTGTCCCATAGGCGCTAACTTAGATGTGGACTGGTGGAATCGAGATGTGATTCCTCGGCCAGATGGGAACGAATGATTCGATCGAAACC
>NZ_JAMYVK010000067.1:0-30202 GCF_040323975.1 Mesorhizobium sp. M0019
GCTATGATGCGCTCGACGCGGCTCCAGCTGGCGGCCCCATCCAGGAACTCCTTGAACCTGCGGACCTTGTTCGTCTTCGGTGACGGTTGATCGCGTCCATGTTGCCCTTCAGCTCGCCGATCTTGGCTTCACGTACCTTGATGTCTGTGTTGTCCATCATGCTGCCAACCGGCAAGCCAAGCCAAAACACGCCGTCCACATCATGGCGGGCGGTTCTGTCTTGTATGGCCATTATCGGCGCGAGGTCGGAACTCGTTCGGTAAAGTTCGGCTTCCAACTGGCTGCAGGACTTGCCCGCGTATACGCGGACGAAACCAGCGTGGGCTTGATGTCGGCTGGGCGAGTAGCGCAGCCCGACAAAACGCTGATGGCTACAAACGCACATAACTTGATTCATGCTTCCCCCAAAATGCCCGCGGCTAGCAGGCGCTGAGGGCAGGACGAAGTCTATTTGCCTTGACGGCATGCGGAATATATTCCTATTTTGCGGGATGCCGCACCCTCGCCGACACGAAGCCGTTTCCGAATATCACCTCGCCAAAATTGAACGATAGGCGTGGCTTCTGACGGTAGAACTCCGCGACGCGCAGTTGTCGCTCAAGCCATTTGGCGAGCATTGGGAAGCGATCGACCATCTGCATCGGGACATAAAGCGGGCGCTCAATCTGCTTAACAATAGGCCGGCGGACTACGAAGAACCACATTTCGCGCCTATGTCGCGAGGGTGAAGAACTAGCCTGTCAGTTTAGTGAAGTCGTGGCGCCGCGCGCGAACATGTGCCAGCAAATTCGTTTCGTTTACGACCCCTGATTGAAAGAGATTCAGCGTGGTCGAGGCCAGAATCTGACCGTCTATCGGGGTGCTGTACCATTTGGCGTCGGCGGTTACCTGGTCGACAACCCGCTGGCAGATCGCCCGATCTTTAGGTCTAAGGAACTGACTTTTCGGTGCTCGTAGCATCTCGACGCCTTGAAACGGGGAGTCACTGTCTCCCGCGCGATACCCATGCGTGGTCTCCGAGCATGGACCCTAAACGCATTCAGACGGAAAATTGCCATTCGTTTGAGTGGTACCGATGTCGCGTGGATAAGTGGCGGTCCGCGAGCTAATCCACCATGTCGCGCAGCGGCTTCTTGCGCTTTGGCGTCCTGTACTTCTCGACCAGCCTGACCTTGTCGATGTCGATCGTCACCAGTGGTCCCAGATCGACGGTCACCCTGCCGCCTTCCTCGTCTACGCGCGTGATCTCTCCGGTAAGCTCGATCTGCTGCCCCTTCTTCACCTTGGTATGATCGATGATCGAATGCGGAAAGCTATAGCTCGGAATCGAGACGTTTACGCAGTGCTGAATGACCCGTTTGCGAAGGCGGCCGGGATCGCCACCTCGTCACGAATGGAAATTCCGCGCGCCGTTCCATGAGTCTGGTGCGCTCGGTGCCTTACTCAAGATATTGCTAATTATGGATGAGCCCGCTTCCTCCAATCGATGGATGAAGCCGATCGTGGGCCGGTGCTATTTTGATGCATCGCGCGACTTACCCGACAAGAGCTGGCTCCAGGGGCAAAATATGAGCAAGACGACTCTCATTGCTATCGCAATCCTCGCGATCAGTGTCGGCTGTGCCGAAGCCAAGGACCGTAAGGTCGAAACCGCGACGCTCGGCACGTACGCCAATTCGAAGAACCTGCCGGTTTGTACCGCGTCAAGCTCACCCTTCGAAGTCCTCGGTGATGAATGTTTTCTCGTCACAGGTTCGATGATCTATGGCGACATCGCCGAACTCTCCCGGACAATCACTTTGAGTTGGTAGCCTAACCAACAACCTCCCAGCGCGGCCTCCATTCTCCGGTATGAAGTTGTTGCGTCGCAGGGGCTGCCTTCGCCCAGATATCGACCCAGTCTTCGCGCGTCGCCAATACCGGCGCAATCCCCCGTCACCACGGGCCTCTCCAAAATTCTTATGCCGTCCGCACCTGCGGTCGAGCGTGTCGCGCCAACACAGCAGCGCCTCTGCATCGTTTGGGCAACCCAACGCATAGCTTCCGGTCCGGAAACTCGCTTACGCGTCTCATCGTCCATTCGGCAGTGGAAAATTAGGCCGATTTGGCAGTGCTCAGATTCGCGTAACTGTCCTGCGATCCGCTCGGAGAGGATGGCGAGTGGTTGCGGCAACTGCGCCTCAAGCGGGCTGGCGACCGCCGTCTACAGCGCGCTGCTGCGGAGCAGCGCTGACGCTGCGTTCGTCCGGACCGTCGCAAGACCGCTTGATTGTATCCGGCCTGGAGACAGACCAACGCCGGCGCAACCTCACCCTGAAACCAAAAGACAATATCGATGACGTCCAACAGCTATGCTCTCAAGGGTTCAAGCGCCTGCAAACATTTCACCATGCTAATTTCGCCATCGCCGCTTCGATAATGACGGCGCCATCAGTTTCATGGCGCAAGCCGCTTCATGAACCGGCTAGAAGACCCCACCCCAAAAGCCGCTGATCGATTTGAGCCGCAGTAACGAAGTCTAACCGGGTTCCCACTACAAGAAGCTCAAACCGCGCAAGACCGCTGATCGATACGGCCACGATCTTCAACGGTCTTGCCCAATGGAAGCCGCCCCAATGGAAATCGCCACGAACGGCCATACGACTAGCCATCTGATGACGTCACGGCGCTATGCGCCTCTCTTCTGGACGCAGTTCCTTTCCGCCTTCAACGACAATTTCCTCAAGAACACGCTGGTGTTCCTTATTCTGTTCACCCTGGCGGCGGACAAGCACTTGCATGGCGGATTGAAGCGTCGTCATGCGTATCCTAGTCCCTTCATGCGCTGATAGGGTCCGCTCCCACTGCTCGCACAATGGCGTGTCCACAGCCGGTATCAGGGCTGTTAGTGATCTTCACACGCGCACCAATGCGCCTTGTGGCAGTTCTTCTCCCTCGAGATGCAGCTATCGCCGCACGCCTTCCCGGCGGAGCACGTCTTGCAGCAGCCCTCGACCGGGATTGTCGACCAGGGTATTGCGGATCCGGGCGCATGACGATCGGCGCCGTCGGCATCAGAATGCCGGCAATCGCCGCAGCGGCGACGAGTCGAAACATGGTTGCCCCCTCACAAGGAAGGAGGATCAGAGCATTTGTGATGGCTCAAGTCGAGGGAGGTGCAAACGTGATGAAATGCAAGGTTTTCGCCCACTGCCTCACGGTGGAGGGCTCTCCTTTCATCGTGACATCCAGCCGTCCGGCCCGTTGTCTGAGCGCATTGTCTCGTTGAGTTGCCGAAGCCGCTCTTTTCTCGCCGCCTCGGCCGCGGTCCGTAGCGGGTGAAGGGAAAAGCCTCGAGCTTGGAGGCAGAGGGTCACCGCCTTATGCCAGCGAGGCCCTCGCCGGGTCCACATCTTGAGCTGCTCAAGGGCTTCCTTCGCATTGTTGCAGCCATGCCTGACACCGGTTTCAGTCTTCACGAACACCGGAGGGACGAACCAGATGGGCGCCATGATACCTCCTACTCAGGGGAGAGATACACGTTGGCCTCCTTGGCAGCCGCCTCAAAGGCTTCACGCACCTCTTGGGGGGAGGCGCTGCCCTGGAACGCATCGACGCAGGATTGGACCGCCTTGGTCCACTTCGGGCCCTTTGTGTCCCACCCCATGAGTTCCTCGGCGGCTCCCTCGACGTGGCTGACCCCATTGCGAATGCCCGGACGTTTCGTCTTCACGTAGACCGGGGGAGCGAACCAGAGGGGACCCATAAGGGGGAACTTAGAGCGCCAAGAGCCCGCTGACCAACCCCGCTTTAGCCGCAGCTAAGGAACGATGTAGGCCCTCGCGGGTTTAGAACTCGCAGCGGTCCTTCTTGGATGTGCAGCCGCTGTGGGGGTCCGTCGCCTTTCTCACGGGCGGCGGGCTCCTTTCGCGAAGGCGGTGTTGGTCAGAGAACCTTTACCGCAACTCAAGTTAGCTACTTGTCATTGGGGGGAGTAATGTCCCCTCCTCTTTTGCAGCAGCCAGGAATGCCTTACGGGCCTCCTCAGCAGAGGCGCCGGTAAGGATCCCAGCTAGCGCATGCCTCTGATGAACGCGGCCGCGCAGCTCATTGACGATCGCCATGTATGCGCCGAGCGGGATCGCGTCGAAAACCTCGAGCACGGCGGCCATGCCCTGCTCCACTAGGTCCGGACCGGCCAGCAGCAAGTCAGGCCGTCAGGCTGCTTTCTTCGGTGAGCGCGTGGTTCGCCGCGGCCCTCAGCCAGGACACACAGGACCAACCGTGCATGCTCAGCGCCATGATTGTCGATCAGCCGGCGGATGGAGCCGACGGCGCGCGTCTGGCCTTCTCTCGGATAGCGGCCCTTGGGGACGATCTCTACGTGGAATTCGCCACAGAGGGCAGCAACGCGCGGGTCGACGTCGGCTGTTGATCCGCGACTCCATCCTTCTCGCGCAAGAATCCAGCGCCTCCGAGCGATCGACGCACGATATTTGCACCATTCTAACGGCCGCTGCAAGAGTGATGCACGATGGACAGTGGTGGGGCACGCGTTGACGAGATGTCAAGCAGTCAGGATTTTCGCTTCCTTGGCGGCGTTGAGAAATGCCACGCGCGCTACCTCCGGTGCGCTGCCGCCGCCGAGCACCTTCATGCACGCCATGCGAGCCTGGATGCGGCGCCCGGTTTCTCCAATGGGCCAGCGGTAAAGCAGCATTTCGGCGGCTTCGCGGGTGCTCGAAACACTGACTTTGCCGGAGGACAGCAAAACGGTCACGGGCTCTTCGAACGTGCCGACGTCTCGTTCGCAGGTCATATGCTGGTCTCCTTTCGCAATCTCCCCAAGACCTTACGGGTGAACCATCCGTTCCGTTGCGTCACGTTTGGCCCGGTGGGCGAACATTCTGTGAGGATGGGACCTCGTCCAGAGCGCGGGCTTGATCGCTCAGACTAGACTCGCCAACCCGTTGCGGTCCTCAAATAGCGAGAATCGTCCTTATCGTTACGAGCCCGCTATGCCTTGGTCAGTTGCCGGCGCTGATATCGGAAACGAAGCGCGGAAGGGCACTCTGCCGCCCAGAGTAACCGGCCTGCACGGTGAAGACGAGAAGGACGCTCTTCCAAGCGCGGAGTTCGAATCCTCCCTCACCGCCATAAGTCATTGTTTACATCAATAAAAATACAAGAATAGGTTGGGCGCCCGCCATAAAGCCCGCCTACCGAAAACGGGTATTCGCGGCACGTCAGCTTACGACACAAATATGCGGGGTTGATGTTTCGACCTGGTAGATGGCAGAGATCAACTTCGGCCTCGCTAAGCGAAGTCGTGGGGTTCATGCGACAGCGGAATCAGGATACGCGACGAGCACCCCGTGCCGGGTCAACCTCGCCGTCGGCAAGTACCGATCGGTGCGGAACCAAGTGGATTCACGCTTGTCGGCAGCGGACGCCGGCGGTGGCGATCAGCACCCGAGCAGGCTCCTCATTAGCGAGACAAACGTCCAGAGCGGAGGCCAATCTTGGCACGCGACCGCGCCATCCTGAACGACCGCTCTCCTCGGCTTAGTCAAGCATACCTGCGGAATGAAGCGCCTGGCCGGTGACAAATGAATCTCTGCTGGACCGGCGATGATATGGGGAGGCGCTCGCAAATCGCGCCCCACGCGCGGGTTGATCGGTTGATCAACATCAAAGCTTGAATATGAGAAATGCGCTAACTGTGACGGCGGTGGTCACCGTGGCTCGTGTGTCAGCAGATGTGGTAAGGTTGAGTGTCGGCGAGTGGCAGAGGTCCAGCAACAATGACTTTGAGACGAACCAGAGCTTACGGCGCATCCGGCTTGGTTCTAGCGGTTTGCACTGTGTTTGCTTGGCAGAACGCCACTGCCGCTCAAAATTGCAACGCAGCCGCGACGCCTGGCGTCAATTGGCACGAGTGTGACAAGAAGCTTCTCATCCTAGAAGGACAGGACCTGAGCGGAGCGAACCTGTTCGGTGTTGATTTCACTTCGACCGACCTCAGGAACAGCAATCTCGTTGCCGCAAATCTTGAGAAGGCAACGCTTGTGCGTGCTTCCCTGGCCGACTCGACCGCCAAAGGCGCCCGGTTCGACAGAATCGAGGCCTACAGGACCGACTTCAGCCGTATGGACGCGCAGGGCGCTGTGTTTGCGAGCGCGGAAATACAGCGCTCGAATTTCCAGGACGCCAATCTGACCAATGTTGATTTCACAAAGGCAGAATTGGGGCGTGCGCAGTTCCATGACGCCGATATCAGCGGCAGCCGCTTCTCGTTTGCCAATCTCGCACGGGCGGACTTCCGGGGAGCGACGTTCACCGCGCCGATAGACTTTGACCGCGCCTTTTTCTTTCTGACCCGTATCGAGGGCGTCGACCTTTCCAATTCGGTGGGTCTGTCCCAGTGGCAGCTCAACATGGCTTGCGGAGACGCCCGGACCGAGTTGCCTTCTGGCTTGACGAGGCCTGAAGATTGGCCCTGTCAATTCCAGCAGGAATAGTTGTCGGCAAGCGAACTGCGGCAATGCTGCACCCGACAGGATTTGAACCTGTAACTTCTGCCTTCGGAGGGCGCAGATCCTCCGCCAAGGTGGCACGTTTCTGCGGTATTGCTATGGCGAAATCGCGGCCGAAGGGTGTTTGTGCCCCTTCCGTTCACCGCTACCGGTTCAATCGAACCGGTAGCTCCTGTCCTAATAAGTGGCAGCAACTCTTGTATCGTCGAGAATGACTACCATCGTCGTGATTATCATTCAGAAGCCTGGCACCAACGCGTCGATCATACTCGCCTCGCAGCACTTGAAATAGGCCGCGGCATCTTGGGGGGCTTAAGCTTTCGTCGGTCAAACGCCTGTCGAATGCATCTAGAGCGTTCATTCAGCAGCTTGGTGAGTCCGTTCGACCGGCGTGTACTCGTTTGTCGAAGGTTCAGGAATACAGTCGCAACGGCCTCACTATGTGATCTGGAAGGTCAACTGCTGATCCTCCCGCTCAACTCCTAATCAGCGGATGCCGGGCGAATGGCGCTCCAGGCCGCTACTTGGGCGACGAATGGAGGCATTCACTCACGACCGCTGCGGGTTCTTCGACGACCCGCTGTCTTATGACTTACCTTGCGTAGACACAGCTTGTGAAAACGCGCGATAAGGTCGGCCTGCGCTAGATTCAAAGATGGCCGGGGCACCAGAAGATGGCACACCGAATGTGCAACGCAATGCTTGGCTTCGCGGCACTTGCCCTAGCCGCGTGCCAATCGGCTCCTGAAACGTCGCAACCGGCCACTCTCGAACCTGCGTTAGAACCTGGTGCCACTCCTCCCCAACCTGCCTTGGTTCCTTCCGGCTCCGCAATCATGCATCAATCCGTGGCGGTCACTCCCCCTGGCAAGGGCGTTCCAACAAAGTACGCTGCTTTTTCGGGTCTATGGGCCGGACGACTGGATGGGATGTATGACGCCAAACTTGCTGTTCAGACGATTTCTTCCGATGGGAAGGTGACGGTCACCTATGCGTGGGGAAATCTGGGCGACAACTATCCGGGGGAGGCCGCCGGCGCTGGAAGAATTGTGGGGACTACGTTGAAGCTTGAGCCGCTACCGAATGGCGCGGAGGTCAGTTTTGTTATGCTGTCCGACGGAGCCCTCGCCGGAACCGTTAGGCTTGCTGGCCAGACCTACACGGGCGCGTTCCTCAGGCAATGATCAAAGACGCATCTGAAGGGCTATGGAGAGGGCCAAACGACTGTTCCAATTTTGCAGCCTGTTGTTACCGGAGTGGGGGCCGTGCAGGTCGTGATCCCCAGATGAGCCAACTCGATGCAAATGGTCGTCGAACTTCTTGCCCGCCGCCTTGACGGCAAGCGCGGCCTGATCACCCTTCGCCTCCCGAATGACGGCCTCGATGCTCTGGCGGTTGATATGCGAGAAATAGCTGTCGCCGGTCGGCTCGAACCATTTCGCCATTTTCACCTCAAGAGCCTATCCAAGCCGCTCTGCGCCCTTGAAGAGCGGACCTCTGATGTCGAGGATCCCGACGTTGCCACGAATTGACAGCCGCTCGCCGTTGTCGGCGCGCGCAGCACGGTACGCCTCGAGCGCCTCAGGGGTCGGATCATTTTCGCGAGAAGCGATTTCGAGCAACTGCTCAATGCTCTCAGGCAGCATTGCCCAAGAGGCGGACATGTCACTGTCATAGGCTCGCATGCGTGATCTCCTTCGGTGACTGAGAATCGGTAAGCGCTATTTTCCCTGCACGTTGACGCGGGCGCTTTCGAGGGATGGCCTTCGAATCGGGAACGGTATCTGGTCTGATCAGGCTGCTGCTGCTTTGGCGAAGTTGAAGGGCAGCAGATCCTCGATGGCTGCGTTCTCGGGGCGCTGAGGTAGTTCAGTGAGGACGTGGCGCAGCCAGGCTAACGGCTCGACGCCACAGGCGCGGCAGGTCAACATCAGGCTGTAGATGACGGCGCTGGCCCTGGCTCCGTCGACGGTATCGCTGAACAGCCAACTTTTCCGGCCAGTGGCAAAGATTCTGATGTCACGCTCGAGAAGATTGTTGTCGATCGGCATGCTGCCGTCCTCGGTGTAACGAGTCAGATATCCCCATTGGTTCAGGTGACCTGCCACTGAATTTTCATCCGGCTGCAGTTAGAGCCTCGGCGGGTTTTACGCCGTATGGCGCGGGTTGAGCAACGGGTGATCGGCGGAGCTGGTCGGGGTTGCGCAGCCGATCGTCCGTTGCGGTGAGATTGGCGGCATAGGCCGCAGGCGTGATGTATCCGAGCGCCGAATGTGGGCGCGATCGGTTGTAGTCGTCTGCCCATTCGGCGATGGTTGTTCGGGCATGGTCGAGGCCGAGGAACAGGGTTTCGTTCAGCAACTCGTCGCGCATCCGCCCGTTGAAGCTTTCGCAGAAGCCCGTTCTGCATCGGCTTGCCCGGCGCGATGAAGTGCCATTCCACCTGATGATCCTTCGACCAGGCGAGGATCGCGTTCGAGGTGAACTCGGTCACGTGGTCAGAGACGATCATGCCCGGCTTGCCGCGCCGGGCGATCAGTTCCGTCAGTTCACGCGCCAGCCGGCGGCCGGAGATCGAGGTGTCCGGGATCGCAGCCAAACATTCGCGCATCACGTCGTCGACGATGTTGAGGACGCGGAAGCGCCGGCCGCAGCCGAACTGGTCATGGACGAAATCCAGCGACCAGCGCGCGTTCGGCTTCGCCTGAACCAGGATCGGTGCCCGCGTTCCTACCGCTCGGCGCCTGGAGCGTCGCTTGCGCACGGCCAGTCCTTCTTCGCGGTATAGCCGGTAGATGCGGTTGATGCCCGATGCCTCGCCTTCGCGCCTGAGCAGAATGAACAGGCGTCGATAGCCGAAGCGGCGGCGCTCGTTGGCGAGGTCGCGTAACCTTGTGCGCAGCTCCGTCTCCGGCGGACGCCGGGACCGATAGCGGACCATCTTGCGATCAGCACCGACGAAGGAACAGGCCCGACGCTCCGACACGCCCATGGCGGCCTGCAGATGCGCGACGGCTTCGCGCTTGGCGGCGGGCCCTACCATTTTTTTGAAAGAAGCTCGCGCAGGGCCGACGCTTCCAGCATCTGGTCGGCGAGCAGCTTCTTCAGCTTCGCGTTCTCGTCTTCCAAGGCTTTCAGCCGTTTGGCATCGGAGACGTCCATCCCGCCATACTTCGCCTTCCAGTTATACAGCGTCGCCTCGGAGATCCCATGCTTGCGCGCCAGGTCGCCCGCCTTTGCCCCCGCTTCGTGCTCACGCAGAACCGCGATGATCTGCTCTTCCGTAAACCGCTTTCTCTTCATCAGTCCGTCCTTCAATCGAGGCCGGACTCTAATCTCAGATGAAGGAAATTACCCGTGGCAGGTCACCACCGCCCAAGGGCATGAAGCGGCCAGCGACGCAATGGGTCAAGCCGGGGATCAAAGCCCGCGTGAAGCACCTCAGGGGCGAGGAAGACTTACGACACGCCTCGCTGCAGGATTTTTGGGATGAAGACTAGAACGCCGTTTGTGTCTCGAAGGCGCGACAACGCAAAGTTCACCGGCCCGGCCAGCGCCGACTATTTGACAAGCGCGCAAATGGCGTATGCTGTCAGCGTCCAAGCTGTTGGGGACGTAGCGGCTACATGCGCTTGTGCTACCCACCCTGGAGCTGGGGAAGTAACCGGCAAGCTCCTAGAAATTAGAGCATTTGAATTTGATGCGCTGGCACCGCCACCTATGACGACTTTTGGCTTGGGACACCAAGCCTGTGCGGATTTGTCTGGGCTTGTATCACTCGCGCTTGCATACTGGGTGATTTCCCAACCGCCGACGGCGTCCTTCCCCGCCGGACCCTCAGCCCCCATTGCACCTTTAGGTCCCTGCTTGCCGGGAAGACCTTGTGGACCGACCGGCCCTTGGGGCCCTGGGGGGCCCGCCGTTGTGCAACCTGCAAGGAGGGCGACGCATGCTAGAATGGTAATAATCCTCATGACCACCTCCCCGGTTTCCCGGTGAGTTGACGACAAAAAACATTCGCCAAATCAACCGAATGTACCACCACGCGATTGTCGTGGATAGGAACGCGATCGGCGGCCAACGGAACGTCGCATATGCGCCGTGACGACGGGCGGCCAGCAATCGTGGCGTAGAGTGTTGACGCGCCTTCCTTGCGCTAGGGCGGTCGGGTCGTTTCGGCGCTCTGATCATCCGCTCCTTAGAGAAATGCTTCGCGATCAGCACCGTGTTCAAAGCAGAACCAATGCGATGGTTTCCTAGGTTTGGCGAAACCCCATCCTGCATTCTTGCCGCAGCCGGGATGCTCGCACCTATGGTGCTGAATGCCGGGGCGCGTGACAGGCTCCATTGCACCGGGAAGGCGGATCAGCTCGTCGCTCATTGGCCAGTTTCTTTGCTCAGATTTGGTTGAAAGATTCCATAGCCGGTCTTGACGATCAAGGAAACGGTTCCTTTCTGTTCTCATGCCGGAACAACCAGAAAAGTGGCCGAGAGGCGCCCCATGGACGCTGATGCATGCCCACAATGCGGGACAAGTGGCTCGCATCAGCTGCGGCCACTGCAACGTCAAGCGCTTCTACAGGCCGCTGGAACTGCGGGAAGTGATCGGCAACGTCACCATTGATCAGGTGCCCGCCAAAGTCCGATGCGAAAAATGCGGCCGCAAGGAATCGATGCGGGCGGAACTGTTCCACCCTGTCGGTAAGGAATTGGAGACCATCCGTTTCCGTCGCCTTGTCGAAATCAGGTGGGAGCGACGCGTGATTTGGAAAGATGAGCTGTGACCGATACTTTGCCCTGCCGAGTGCCTCATCGATAGCGCCTTCTGTATGACCGGGACTTGCCGACGGGCTTTGAGCTGCCGAACCGGTCACGCCTCAGCTTCGCTTTCGCGAGCTCGGCGGCTATGTAGGCGGCTGACTCCTCAGTTGCTCGCCGGGTCTTTTCCCGTAACCGCTCCAATTCTTCGGGCGCGAGGCCAGAAGCTTGTGGGCTAGCTGGGGTCGAGCTAAATCCCGGCGCCGTAGCGGGCCGCATCCATGTCGCAAAGGCAGGCTTGATATTCAAAATCTCGCTGCAGGACGGAAACCTGCTGCATCCCCAGAACTGCCGGCCGGCAAATCTCCCCTGCTTGGCCGTGCGAAGCTTCATTGGCGCAGCGCATTGTGGACACTGCAGCCAGGCAATTTGTCGGGAGACTGACTGCACGCTGGGCACCATAGGCTCGTCCCCGGTTCTCAGATTCGCCCGAATTCCGAAGCGGAAGCAGCGTCCCGGAAGGCTCGTCCAGGCAGTTCCCGATAGGGGAGATCATGTCCGGCGAGGGAACTGCCTGCTTGTCGAGAGGAAGCCGGACCGAAGCCAGCCCGTCAAGGCCGCAGCCGCTTCGCGGTGGCGTGTGCCGCGCCAGCCTTGACCGGCAGTTTTCGGCTCGGCGGCCGCTTTGGACGCAGGCAAGCCTCCGGCACGAGCGAGACGGCTCCACCCCTCGGGGTGCTTTACTCCGGCAGTTCGTCGCCCCTGATCGGTGCCTTCCCTTTGCCGGCCCGCTTCAGGATGTCCAGCGCCTTAGGGATGTCGGCACGGGCAGCGCGTTCCTGAAAGTAGCTTTCCGTGCGCAGCGCCGAAAGCTTCTCAGCGACTGCCACATTAATGAACTGGTTGAGCGGCACGCCCTCGCTCTCCGCCACCTTGCGCGCCTCATCGAGAAGCGAGAGCTGAAGCCGCAGTGCGAAATTGCTTCTCCTCATGTCTTTCTCTCCAATCGTCTCAGCGCCTCACCCGGCGACAGGACCATTATACTGAAGCGCTCGGCCACCTTGCCGAAGTCGCGCAGGTTGAACGTCACTATAGCATCCGCCCGTCCGTTTACCGCAGCTTCCAGCACCATGTCGTCGTTCGGGTCGCGAACGGCGGGTCGCCAGAGGAAGAGAAGGCGAACCGGCTCGGCGACGGCCGCCACGGCATCTAGCAACGCGTTCACATCCTCAGCCGACAGGCCAGAAGCCTCAAGGTGCTCGGGCCTCGTCATGACCGCCTCGTACTCGATCATCAACGTCACCGAAGCGATGAGCGTCAGCCGGCGCTCCAAAGCCGCCACCAACAGTTGGCGCGAGGCACCAGCGTCACTTCGGATCGCAGCCACCATGGTCGCCGTATCGAGAAGCAGTCTCATGCAGGCATATTGGATATCGCGTGCGATATTGCAAGAGGACGGAGCTTTTGTTAATTTGGCCCGGCTTCGGAATTCCAAATCGCAGCGCGCAAGTATTTGCACGCCACACTACGGCCGCGCGGCAACTGAACTTGTCTTGCCGATCATCACGCCGCTCAATGCCCTTGATCTACACAGAAGAGCGGGCATGCCATGGTGGACGAGGCCAAACCTGGGAACGACAGCGCAAGCCACGATTACAGGGCTGACATGTCGGCACGAGACATGGCTGAACGAGCCGTCCTGTCGATCGCCCGTTTGTTGGGTCGGCAGGTTGCTCGGGAGCATTTCGAGGAATTGCAGGCGGCCAACGACAACAATGTTCATCCTCTTGAGAAAACACCGTCAGAAGGGGAGGATGGGGACGGCGGCGGACAATAGCAACGAGAGGAAGAGGAGCGGTTCATGACCCGTGTCGCGCTGTATGCTCGTTACTCATCTGACAACCAGCGTGAAGCCTCTATCGAGGATCAGCTGCGGCTTTGCCGAGAGCTCGCGGCCAGGGAGAGGTGGACTGTCGTTGGGACCTATGCCGATGCTGCCATATCCGGCTCAAGCATCATCCGTCGACCAGACATCCAGCGGCTTCTCGCCGATGCTCAAAGCGGGCAATTTGAGATCGTTCTAACCGAGGCACTCGATCGCTTGTCACGCGACCAGGAAGACGTAGCCGGCCTCTTCAAGCGGCTGCGCTTTGCCGGTGTCAAGATCGTCACTCTCTCTGAGGGCGCCGTGGACGAACTGCACGTGGGCCTGAAAGGAACGATGAACGCGTTGTTCCTGCGCGACCTAGCCGCCAAGATCAGGCGGGGCCAAAGCGGCCGCATATTGAACGGCTACAACGCCGGCGGCCTCTCCTACGGCTATCGCGTGGTCAAAAAACTCGATGAACGCGGCGAACCGATCCGCGGTCTGCGCGAGATCGATGAGGATCAAGCCGAGGTCGTGCGTCGGATTTTTCGGGAGTTCGCGGCTGGTCAATCGGCACGTACGATAGCTGCAGGCCTCACCAAGGAAGGTATCCCGTCACCCTTTGGGGGTGCGTGGGGCGCCTCGACCATCAATGGCAATCTCAAGCGGAGAAGCGGCTTTCTCTACAACGAAGCCTATATCGGGCTGCTCGTCTTCAATCGTCTCCAGATGCGCAAGGATCCCGAGATTGGGAAGCGCATCTCGCGGCCGAATCTGCCGGAAACCTGGCAGGTCGTTGAAGTGCCGCATCTGCGTATCATCGACGATGAGCTGTGGGATGCGGTGCAAGCCCGTAAGAAGCTTTATGGAGGCATGAAGCTCCATCACCGCCGACGGCCGAAGCACATGTTCTCGGGGCTTGTGCGATGCGGCCGCTGTGGCGCTTCCTATACGGTGAAGAACAGAGACCAGCTTGCTTGTGCCGCGCACCGTGAGAAAGGCACTTGTACCAATAACAGGACGATCCGTGTTGGCGAGCTTGAGAAGCGTGTGCTTGCAGGTATCCAGCGGCGCTTGCTGGCGCCAGATGCCATTGCGGGCTTCCTTGCTGAATATCATGCTGAGCATAAGCGACTGAACGCTATGAACCGCGAACGGCAAAGGGAAGTCGAAAGGCGGCATGCCGGCATCGACAGGCAGATCGCCAACATCGTCGATGCCATCGCTGACGGTGTCGCGACGACCGGCATGAAATCGAAGCTGCTGGACCTTGAGCGCGAAAAGGAGAATCTGGCCCGAGAGCTACAGGCGATGGCGGCCGCAGAAAGCATTGTGGAGTTTCATCCGGCAGCGGTGACGGTTTGCCGTCGGCTAGCATCCGAGCTCCAGGACGCGTTGCAATCCGATGAGTGTGAGCGGCAAGAGGCGGCGAGGATCATCCGCTCCCTGGTCACGGGAATTGAGGTCATTCCGACGGAGGGTAGGGGACAGGTTGAGCTGAAAGTCCGCGGTGCGCTGGCAGAGCTTCTCAACCTGCCAAATCGTAAACCAGGAACAGCGCCTAGCGCTGCAGTGATGGTAGCGGGAGAGCGCTACCGCCTTCCCCACACTCATCGAACTCCCAGTTCCAATTTCGCTGCTGCGGCTGAGCGAGGCGCGCTATCCTAATTGCGGCCTGGCGGGTGACGGCATGGGGCCCAGAAGCCGACGTTCACGAAAGTGAAGTCAAGTTTGGACAGCCCCATCAATTTCCAATGCGATACGCATCAGCTGCTCGATAAAGTCGCTAACTACTCTCGATGGACGTCGGTTGGGTGGCAACAACAGAAGGGTTCGGAAGGAGATTCCCGGGAGAAATGGACGGAGGCTGAGGTTTCCGTTGAGATAGGGAAGGGCAGTCAAAGGATTGACCATTCCGCATCCAAGCCCCGCATTGACCATCGAGCAGATGGTGGTGGAATAGGGGGTTTCTAGAACCACTTTGGGCTTGATGCCGTGATCAGCGAAGATGGCCTCTGCTTCCCGTCTCGTAGTGTCCTCCGGAGCCAACGCGATGAAGGCCTGCCCATGGAGATCGGCGGGACGGATCACTTCCCTCCCCTCTAGCGGATGGCCCTTGGGCATGGCGATCGCGACCCGGTAGTTCCGGAATGGGTGGGCTTCGACGCCCGCGAGATCGATCTCGTCCGCCGCCAGGCCGACGTCGAACTGGCCGGAGGCGACGAGTTCTTTGACTTCCGAGGATAGCCTTGCCTGAAAGGTGATCGCAACGTCAGGGTGACGGTGTTGAAATGCCTTTAATGCCTTTGGCATTACATTCGTACTTAATGCGGAGAGACTTGCGATCCGGATTTCCCCCGAACCGAAGTCGCGAATCCGCGCCGCGGCCCCTTTCAAATGGATGAGGCCGGAGAATGAGGTCTCCACTTCCCTGAAAAACAGGTTGCCTTCTGCCGTCGGCGACATCCGTCCTTTGATGCGGTGGAAGAGCGCGAAACCGATGTCGCGCTCCAGTTCTTGGACGGCCTTGCTCACCGCAGGTTGTGAGATGCGTAGTATCTCCGCGGCGCGTGAGGCGGTTCCAATCGTCATCACGGCGTGGAAGACCTCGATCTGGCGAAGATTCATGGCGCACCTATAACCTGAGAGAATAGCACATCCCGATCTTGATATTGGACGGAATAGGTTTTGTCATGCTGTAACTGTCTCCAACACATGAGGAGCAAGCATGAACGATCTCACCCAATGCGTTGTGACCCCCAAAGTCAAAACAGACGGCTTCGAGGCTCTGGGTGCAGCCGTCCATCGGGCTTCGACGATCGTATTCGCGGATGCCGCAGCCTACGCCACTCGCGGCCAGCGAGGGCCTGACGGCTATTCCTACGGCCTCTACGGCACCCCGACGACGCGTACACTGGAGCAAAAGATCACTCAGCTCGAGCAGGGTCACCGGACGCTTCTTGCGCCATCGGGCCAGGCCGCAAACGCAATCGCAATGCTCGCCGTCCTCAATGCCGGAGACAAGGTACTGGTGGCGGACACGGCCTATCCCCCGGTCCGTGATTTTGTGAACACCGATCTGGCAAAGTTTGGCGTCCGAGCGGAGTACTACGATCCCACTTCGCCCGAGGGGCTCGAACGTCGGATCGACGGGAACACGAAACTGGTGTGGTGCGAGTCCCCCGGTTCGACGACCATGGAAGTCCAGGATCTGCCGCGGATTGCCGAGATCGCGCATCGGCACGGCGCGCTCGTCGGATTCGACAACACCTGGGCGACCCCTCTTAACTTCAAGCCCCTCGTACATGGGGCCGACATCGTGACCGAAGCGCTCACCAAATATATCTCGGGCCATTCCGACGTGCTGATGGGATCGATCACGGTGGCTTCCGAGCAGCTTTTCAACGCGCTCAAGGCGACTATGGGGCGCGCCGGGATCGGTGTTTCCCCCGACGACGCCTCTTTGGTGTTGCGGGGCATGGAGACTCTTGGCGTGCGAATGAAACACGCGCACGACGGCGCGACGGCGATGATCAACTGGTTCCGCGGCCACCCAGCCGTCGAGCGTGTGCTCTACCCCGCCCTGCCGTCTTCTCCCGGGCACGAATTCTGGAAGCGCGACTTCCTCGGCGCGAGCGGAGTGTTCAGCGTGGAATTGGTTCCCGAAGCACTGCCGCACGTGCCGGAGGCGCTCAATACGCTAGAGACGTTCGCCATCGGCGCCTCGTGGGGTGGGACACGCAGCCTCGTTGCCCCCATGCCCGTGAAGAGCAACCGCTCCGCGACGACCTGGAGTGGGCAGGACCTCCTTCTGCGGTTCAGCGTGGGGTTGGAATCGCACGACGATCTCATGGCCGATCTCGAGAAAATGTTGGCCCAAATCCAAGCACGGATCGACGACGAGCGGTTCGGCAAAGAAAACATCCGGCAATCAATGCTGTGAGTGAACACAAAAAGGGGAATGACAATGAACAACAACAACGAATTCATGCGAATAGACAGGCGCTCCTTCCTGGCGGGCGTCTCAAAACTGCTGGGAGTTTCGGCGCTATCCTCCATCCTGCCGTCAATCGTTGCGGCATCAGAGGTTAAGGACACGCTTCGCATCGCGATCGCCAAGCCCGCCGGGGATATCAATCCTCACAAATACACCGGCCTGTGGGGCGTTCAGGACCTCGTTTTCGAGCCGCTGGTTAAATACGGCCATGACGGTAAGATCGAGCCAGGGCTGGCGACCGAATGGTCGGTCGAAGACGGGGGCAGGCTGCTTAAGCTCACCTTGCGCAAGGGCGTGACTTTCCACGACGGCACTCCGTTCGACGCCGCGGCGGTGGAATGGAACCTGAAGAGGTGGATCGGACTCGAAGCGAACAACTGGATGAATTCGTCCCGGCTTTACGCCGGAACGGACATCGTCGACGACGATCACGTCAATGTCCGGTTCAAGGAACCGGTCCTCGGCCTGCTCCAGGAGTTCGCTTACGTCCGGCCAGTCAGGCTCCTCAGCCCCAAGTCGGTCTCTGGGGACGGTAGCTATAAGGCACCCGTCGGCACGGGACCGTGGCATCAAGCGACTGCCGGGAATGAGGGCAGTGCCTTCGAGCGCTTCGACGCCTACTGGGGTGACAAGCCCTCTTTCAAATATCTTGAGGTAAAAGTCCTTCCGGACTCGCGCGGCCGCATGGCAGCGTTGCGCGCGGGCGACGTGGATCTGATCGGCGGAGCGTTTGTGTCGCCTTTGACCGCAACGGAAGCAGAGACGCTGAAGGGAGCGGGCATCGATGTCGTCATCGATCCCGGCACCACCACAATGATTATGGCCTTCAACACTTCCCGCGTCGAAGCGCTGAGGGACCCGAAAGTCCGCAAGGCGATCAACCTCGGCATCGACCGGGCTGCGATCTCGCAAGTGCTTTACCGCGGTCTGGCGACCTCCACTGGCAACCTGTTCTCCGAAACCGTTCCGTATTCGGGGAAGCGCTTCGATGTGCCTAGGCGGGATACCGAGACCGCAAAGTCGCTGCTCGAGGAGGCAGGCTGGGTCGGGGGGCCTGTCAGGCAGAAGGACGGCAAGGAGCTTGCCATTGAACTGGTCGTTAGCGAGGAGCAAGTACCGGGGTCCCGATCCGTCGCGGAAGTGATCCAGTCCGAGCTCCAGGAGATTGGCGTCACGCTCACGATCCGCTCGGTGGATCATGCGTCGCGGCACAGCGACATTCCGGAGCGCAAGTTCGATCTCGCTTTCTTCCAGACGTTCGGCGCGCCATACGAACCTTTCGGGACTGTGGTGGGCCTGTTCCTATCCACCTATGACAACGGCGTGGACGGCAAGCTCTTCATCGACCCCGAGCACCTCGATCCGTTGGTGCTCGCCGCGATGTCCGCGCCCGAAGGCGAGATGGAAGCAGCTCTACAGAAGGTCTATGACTGGCTGCACGACAACGACGCCATCGCGCCGCTGCTCTTCGTTCCGGGCATATGGGCGCATGCCGCTCGGGTGAAGGGCTTCCAGAGCCCCGCGACCGAGTACGACATGCCCTACGAGAATATCACACTGGCGGAGTAGGATACGGCCGTGTTCGCCTTCATCGCTAAAAGGGCCCGCAACGCAGTCTTGTTGCTGTTTCTGGCGTCCGTTCTATGCTTCGCGCTCGTGGTATCCGCTCCGGGCAACGTGGCGATACTCATCGCCGAGCTGCGGACGCCGACGGCCACCAAAGCCGATATCGCCAAGGTCGAGGAGGAATTGGGGCTCAACAAGCCGCTTCTCGAACGCTACGGCTTCTGGCTGAACGGAGCGATCCACGGCGACTTCGGCATTTCCTACAAGACGGGCGAGGCGGTCGGCGCGTCCCTCAAGAGCCGCCTTGCCGTGACCGCCACCCTCGTTGCGGGCGGAGCGGTCGTGGCTTTCTTGCTGAGCCTGTTCGTCGGCTTCGTAGGCGCGCTCTGGGCACATAGGGCGCCAGACGTGGTCACCCGAGGGAGCGCTCTTCTGGGCGCTTCGACTCCGTCCTTCTTCGTCGGAGCACTGCTGGTCTACGCCTTTTCGGTCACGTGGCACGTCTTTCCGACCTTCGGGTTTGCCGGACCCGTCAGTTGGGTGCTTCCATGCCTCACTCTGGGATTTCTTCCCGCAGCAGTTCTGAGCCGCGTCGTCCGAGTTGGCTTCGAGGAGGCGATGGCCAAACCTTATGTCCTAACGGCCATGAGCAAAGGACTGTCAAGGACGAGTATTCTGGTTCGCGACGCGATCCCGAACATCGCGCCGACGTACTTGAACGCCTTGGGAACGCAGATCGGGACGATGGTCGTGGGCGCGGTCGTTGTCGAACCTCTGTTCGCTTGGCAGGGCATCGGCGACCTCTTCCTGACCGGGGTGAGATTCCGCGACTTCATGGTCGTGCAGGCCTGCCTTCTGGTCTTCATCACGTTCTTCATCATCCTGAACGTCGTGGTCGACATCTGCATTACGCTGACCGATCCGCGCCTTAGACTTCAAAGGAGCTGAACATGCAGCCAGTCAGGCCACTCCTGAAGGCCATTGGCGCCTTCCCGCGCTCGGCGGTATTTACTATTGGCGCGTTCGTTCTGTTGGGACTGCTCGCACCCTACATCGCGCCACATGATCCGAATGCGCAAGACCTGCTGATCGCTGGCCAGGGCCCGACGCTCGCCCATCCGTTCGGAGTCGACCATCTCGGGCGCGATACATTGAGCAGGTTGATTGTGGCGGCTCGGACGTCGCTGGTCGGAGTCTGTCTCGTCCTTGTGTGCGCGCACGCCATCGGCATCGCCATCGGCACGATTGCCGGATACCGGCGGGGCTGGACGGACGAACTGCTGATGCGCATCGTTGACGTCGGCCAGGCAATCCCCAGCCTCATCGTCTCACTTGCGGTGATCGGCATTGCCGGAGTCAGCTACTGGAACATGATCCTCGCGCTCGCGCTCGCCTGGTGGCCGGGTAGCGCCCGCATAAGCCGGGCCGTGGCTGTCAACACCATGAACAAGCCCCACATGGAGGCCCTAAGAGTATTGGGCGCAAGTCCCGTTCGCATTTACTTTGTCCATCTTCTTCCCACGACGATCGGGGCGGTGCTCGTATATGCCACGGCCGACGCCGGAGCAGTCGCGCTCGCAATCGCAACGTTGAGCTTCCTCGGGCTGGGCATCCAGCCGCCGACGCCTGAATGGGGACAGATGTTGGTCGACGCGCTTCCATATCTCGAGTCCGATCCGCGCCAGGTCATCCTGCCGGGGCTGACCCTGACTTTAGCTGTCATCGGATTCAACATCCTCGGTGAAGCGGTCGCCCTCAACAGAGTTCCGAAGCCGCTGACCTCCCGGATGCTCGCGGCCCGTCGCCGGGTAACCGCATTCTGGGCCAAGGAGGCACGGCCATGAGTTCTGAACCGATACTCCGCGTCAAAGATCTGACCATAGACCTGCTGACGGCGCATACCGTGGTCCGCCCAGTCGACGGAGTAGCCTATGAACTGAGCCGTCGAGAGACCCTCGCGATTGTGGGAGAAAGCGGTAGCGGCAAAACGGTCACCTGCTTTGCGCCTCTCGGCCTGATGCCCGTGGGCGTCCAGGCGGATATATCGGGCTCCATTTTGTTCGACAGCCGCCAGCTCGTCGGATCGGACAATGAAACGCTTCGCAGCCTGCGCGGAAAATCCATTGGCTTCATTTTCCAGGACCCGATGAGCGCGCTCAATCCCGCCCGCCGGGTCGGACGGCAGATAGCCGAAGTAGCCGAGCTTCACCTCGGCATGACCGCAAGAGCTGCGGAAACCCGGGCGCTTGAACTTATCAAGATGGTCGGGATGTCCGACCCCGAAATACGCCTCAAGCAGTATCCCCATGAGCTTTCGGGCGGTCTCCGACAGCGTGTCATGATCGCAATCGCCATTGCCGCCGAGCCGACACTTCTCGTAGCCGACGAGCCGACCACCGCGCTCGACGTGACGGTCCAGGCGCAAATCCTCCGACTGCTGAAGGAAATCCAGTCCAGAATGGACATGGCCATGATCTTGATCACGCATGACATGGGTGTCGTGGCGGGCGCGGCCGACCGCGTAATGGTGATGTACGCGGGGCGCCACGTCGAAACCGGACCGACCGAGCGTGTACTCTCCCAGCCGCAGCATCCCTATACGATGGGCCTCATCGACGCAATTCCGAGGAAACAGGACGCAATCGGATCGCGTTTCCGTGGATTGCCGGGCGTTCCGCCCATCCTTGGCGCGCCGATCACAGGGTGCGCTTTCATGGCCCGCTGCGGATACGCTGTGGATGCCTGCGGCGAGCGGCGACCGCCGTTCTTGCCGACGGCAGTTCCGGGTGTGTCAGCCGCCTGTCCCGTTCTGAATATTCGGGCGAAGGAGTGCGCATAATGAGCGCGGTACTCGAAGTCGAGCATCTGGTCACCAGCTTTCCAAGTGCCAAACGTGGCCAAACGATCAAAGCGGTAAACGACGTCTCAATCCACCTCAATCAAGGCGAGATCGTCGGCTTGGTGGGGGAGTCTGGCTGCGGCAAGTCCACGCTCGGCCGTTCGATCGTCGGCTTGGAAAAACCCCAATCCGGACGTGTCGTTTTTGATGGCGTCGACCTCGGCTCCTTGAGTGGACGCCGTCTGCGGGAAGCGCGTCGGGCAGTTCAGTACGTGTTCCAGGACCCCTATGCATCGCTGAATGATCGCCAAACTGTGGGCGAAGCCATAAACGAAGCCCTCACCATTGCAGGTTTGCGTTCGCAAACGGAACGCGAGGGGAGGATCGCTGAGCTCCTCAACCAAGTCGGTCTGGCGACGACGGTCCGGGACAGATTCACCCGTGAACTCTCAGGCGGCCAGAGGCAACGCATCGCGATCGCGCGCTCGCTGGCCGTAGAGCCGCGGGTTTTAATCTGCGACGAACCGGTCAGCGCGCTAGACTTGTCTATACGGGCGCAGGTCATGAACCTATTCTTCGACCTCAGAGAGAAGCTCGGCGTGTCCTGCCTCTTCATCGCGCATGACCTCGCGCTTGTCAGGCAGGCGGCGAGCCGGGTCTACGTGATGTATCTCGGCAAGGTGGTGGAAAGCGGTAGCTCGGAAGAGGTCTACCGGAATCCGAGCCATCCCTACACCCAACTCCTTCTCGCGTCTGTCCCCGAGGCTGATCCTGCCACCGAACGTCGGCGCAACCCTCCGTTGATCACGGGCGAAATCCCAAGTCCGACGAATCCGCCCTCCGGCTGTTTCTTCAGGACGCGGTGTCCCCTTTCAGTGGAAGCTTGTGCGGAGGCTGAGCCTGTGTCGCAAGAAGTAAGCTCAATGCACAAGGCGGCGTGCAGGTTCGCCGGCGACCTATTCGCGAAACGGGTCTCGGCCGCATGATTAAACGTCAGATCTAGCTGAGCGTGCGGGACCTGATGCGTTGCGCATTCTGGTGGCGAAGCAGAGATTTGCGCTCCTTCCTTCCGGTACCGGGCCGGCAGTGAGTGGGAAAGCGCTCTGTCGGCAGCCCTGGTTACTCAGGCGGGCCGGGAGGATCCTCTTGCCGGTTATTATTCCGCTTCTTGTAGCGTTGGCTTAAGTGCCTGCCATTGCTCGTGAGACATGGTTGGCAGGTCACACTGGTTGCGAGTGGTCGAATAAGCCGTTATCATTCTGGGCGGCATCGTCTGCCAGATCGTGCAGCTGGTTGTCTCGATCCGCGACCGCGAGATGCTTCGTGTCACCGGCGATCCCTGGGACGGTCGCACACTGGAATGGTCCACGGCGTCGCCGCCGCCGGCCTGGAACTTTGCCGTCTTGCCGCATGTGGCCGAGCGCGACAGCTACTGGGTCGCGAAGCAACGCGCCAACGCACAGCAAGCTCAACCGGTGCCACCGCGCCCGTACGAGCCGATCGAAGTACCGAAGAACAGTCCAGTGGGGGTCGTCAACGCCTTCTTTGCCGTCGTCATTGGTTTCGCCCTGATCTGGCACATCTGGTGGATGGCCGGGCTGGGGCTGATCGGCACCTTTTGACGATCCTCATCTTCGCGTTTCGGGGTGAGGACCCGCCAGCGCCGATGCCGGCGCCCTCGTGCTGGCCATCGCGACGCTCAGCTTTCTGGGCCTGGGCGTTGCACCGCCGACGCCGGAATGGGGCCAGATGCTTGTCGACGGCATGAGCTACATCGAGGAGTTCCCGCGCCTCGTCGTCCTCCCTGGTCTAGCCCTGACGCTGGTTGTAGTCAGCTTCAACCTCTTGGGTGAAACATTTGCGCTGCAAAAGGTGCCGCGGCCGGTTCGCGGGGGAATGCTGCGCAAGCGCAAGCTGGCGCGGGCTCGCGAAGAGGCCGAGCGCGATGCCGTCGAAACGGGAACGGGTTCGACATGACGACGACAAGCCAATTTACGCGTCGAGAATTTGATCATCGATCTCTATGCAACTTCCGTATCCGTCCGGGCGGTCGATGGCGTCTCATTCAGCGTTCGGCCCGGCGAAACGGTGGCGGTCGTCGGGGAAAGCGGCTCGGGAAAAACGGTCATGACGCTCGGCCCTCTCGGCCTGCTGCCCGAAGGCGTGACTGTAGCGATGCGCGGGACGGCTCAGGCCGACGGGAGCGACCTGATCGGCTGGGGCCCAGGCAACTGTCCGAGCTTCGCGGCCGCTACTTTGGGGTGATCTTTCAGGATCCGATGAGCGCGCTCAATCCGATGCTGAAGATCGGCCCGCAACTGGCACGCCAGGCGCGCCGCTTCGCCGGCCTGTCGTACGAGGCTGCCCGCAGGCAAGCGGTGCATCGTGCTCTATGCCGGGCAGGTAGCGGAAGAGGGAATCGCCATGGACGTCCTGACGCGGCCCGTTCACCCCTATACGCGCGGGCTGCTTGCATCGGTGCCGGGACTTTCGGTCCGACGAAAGGGCGACGACCCGCGAGATACCGGGCCTGCCGCCAAGCCAGATCAGGCTGGAACCGGGTTGCCGTTTCGCCGACCGCTGCGAACTGGTCGAACCAGGTTGCCGAAAACACCGTCCGCCGCTGCAGTCGATATCGGTCTCGGCAAATCCGCATCGCGTGGCCTGCCCGGTCGTGATCAGGCGAGAGGGGATTGCAGTTCATGTCTGATCCCGCCGCAATCGAGGTCAGGGGGTTGAAGGTTCATTTCCAGAACCGCGAGGGAACGGGCGCGGTCCGGGCGGTCGACGGCATCGATCTGAGCATTCCGCGCGGAGCCTTCCACGGCATCGTCGGCGAGTCAGGCTGCGGAAAGACGACGCTCGCCCGCACCATCGTCGGCCTGCAGAAGGAGAGCGAAGGCACGGTCCTGATCGCCGGCAGAAACCGCGCCGAATGGTTGAAGTCAGACAGGAAGTCGTTCAGCCGGGAGGTCCAGTTCGTCTTCCTGGGTTCGATGAGCCGGCGGCAGACTGTCTGCCAGGCGCTTGAGGAACCACTGCAAATCCATCGCCTCGGTTCCTCCGCCGAGCGACCCCGGCGCATCGCCGAGCTTCTGGACCTGGTCGCGCTGCCCCAAACCGTGCTCGACCGCCTGCCGCGCTCGCTTTCCGGCCGCCAGCGCCAGCGCGTTTCGATCGCCCGTGCGCTTGCCTTGAAACCGTCGATCCTGCTTTGCGACGAGCCGCTGAGCGCGCTCGATGTCTCGATCCGGGCGCAGATCGTCAATCTGTTCACATCGCTGCAAAGACAGCTCGGCCTTACCATCGTGATTGTCGCGCATGACCTCGCAATCGTGCGCGAAGTCTGTTCGGACGTGACTGTGATGTATCTCGGCCGCATCGCCGAAACTGGCGTGGCACGGCCGCTGTTTCGCGAACCCGCCCATCCGTACAGCCAGGCGCTGCTGTCCGCAGTTCCTTCGCCTGACCCGCGCATTGAGGCCGACCGCCGCCGCATCATCCTCGCAGGCGACCCGCCGAGCCCGAGCAATCCACCGCCGGGCTGCCGGTTCAACACGCGCTGTCCGGTGGCGATGGATATCTGCCAGTTGGACGAGCCCCAACTGCGTCCCGTTCCTCATAGCGGCGTCGCCGCCTGCCATCTGGCTGAGAGTGATCACCGCCCGGTGATCTGACAACGAATGGCAGTTGGTCTTCCGAGAATAACGTTAAGCGCCGTCTGCCGGCGTCTGATCTCGCTGCGACGGGATTAGATTGGCCTACCACCACCCTCGCACGGCGGGGAGGCCGGAGCGGACGCGCGATTCGCGTCCGGGTGTGAAAAAGGTGAACTCCTGCGTGTCCAACAAGCCGTAGCGAGACGCGATGTCGTAATAGCAAGCGGCCTCAACGCTGGCGGCGGCCTCTGCTCCACCGATGCAGGCCACCGAGCAATCCGATCTTGAAGATTACGAAAAGGGCCACGAGTGCAATCACTGTGTAAGAGATCGGATTTGAGGCGTCGCTTAGACCGCGCCACGATAGCCACCAGGGCGCGCCTGCGTGCATGGCGATCAGCACGACGATGCCTAGCACTAGGCCTATGGTGTGCAGGTGGCTCATGGCTGCAGGCCGTGCCGGGCCTGAGGATTCTTCCGTGCCGAGAGCGACAAACCTATCGCGAATACGGGCGACGTCGGCGGCCGCCGTGGCTAGCACGAACTGCAGGTTCTTCGTGCCAACCGCGCCGCTAGCGACGATGTTGAGACCCGAGTCCCGGAATTCCGTTATGATGTCGTCGACTGTGCTGACGCCGTGACGGTGGAAACGATCGATGAAGCCTCCATCCTGTGGCGCTTGCACGAAGTCGACGGCGAGTACGCGACCGGATGGCTTCAGGACTCTGTGTATCTCATGAGCCATCTGATTACGTCCATCGCCAGAAAGATGATGGAGCATCAGCGTCGTCGTTACGACATCGAATTCGGCATCCCGGAACGGTAATGCCTGGGCGGCGGCCTTTTCAAAGGTGACCTTCAGACCGACTCTTCGAGCCTTCGCACCCGCCCTGGTGATCATCTCCGGTGACGCATCGATCCCGTGCACGGTGCCCGTCGGCCCGACCTGCTGCTTGGCAAGTATAGCGAGCGTTCCCGTCCCGCACCCTATATCGAGGACGGACTCTCCAGGTTCGAGCTGCGTCAACCGGAGGATCTTTTCGCGAAAGGCGCGTTCGCGGCCTAAGGTGAACAGCCAAGTCATCAGATCGTAGCGTGCTGCCCAATGTATGACGCGGCCGGGGGCGCCGGCTCCGCTGTTGTTATGCCCATGTTTTCTCATCAGAGACTCCTTGGCCACTCTCGCCGGTTGATGGACATCATGTTCGGAAACTGACATGGTATCCGGGAACGCGTCAACGACCATTCGCGGCAGAATGTCCGGTACCGCACGGTCCTCTGCCATCTGACCGGAAAAAGCTCATGGGAACGGAAAAGACGATAGACCGCCGTGTCGCCCGGACCCGGTCGACTCTTCACCATGCGCTGATCACTTTGATCCTGAGAAAGGGATATGAAGCAATTACCGTCGAGGACATCTGCAATGAGGCAAACATCGGCCGATCGACCTTTTACGCGCACTTCACCAGCAAGGACGACCTCAAGCGCAGCGGCCTGGACGATCATCTGCGCGCCATGCTGGTCGAACGCCAGCGGCATGCGCTTGCAGCGCCAGGCGAGCTGAAAGATCGCAGCTTGGGGTTCGTGCTCGGTATGTTCGAGCACGCGCGTGAACATATAGATCTCTACCGAGCTCTGGCCGGGGGCCGCGGTGGGACTATTGTGCTCGGCAGCATCCGCGAGATTCTATGCGATCTCGTGCGCGCGGAGCTTGCCGCAAACAAGGACAGGAAGCTTCCCGATGTCGTGCCGAACGAACTGATCGTCCAGTTCGTCGTGGGTGCCTTTCTGTCGGTGCTGATCTGGTGGCTCGACGGCGGCGCCAAATTGCCGCCGCAACAAGTCGACCAGATCTTCCGGCGTCTGGCCACCGAGGGCGTCCCGTCGGCTTAGATATCAGGCCGAAGAACTGTGAAGCAGTCAGTTGCACTGCCGGCGTTGCCGATTCACCAACCACCGGCTTTGTTCGACGCATGTCCTTGAGGTCGCGATACACCGCCGTGAGGTCTGTCGACCAACGCCTCCGATACGTGGCTTGCGGCCGTCAGACGGCCGTCGGCGTGGACAGCAGCCACAGCCCGAAAACCGTATATCCGACCATAAAAACGGTCAGCGGAAATTGGCTGAGCGCCGCGCGGCTGCGCGCCGGATGCAAACGGAACGCCAGCCCATGCGCGACCAGAACGGCAAGTATATGGCCGCCGATGATCGCCGCCGCCTGAAAGTTCCAGATGATCCACGCTGCATCGGAGCCCATGATCACTCCCGCCCCGACATTCATGTGCGCCGTGCCGAATAGGTTCCATCCCCGATCAAACGGATCCGAAATAGCGACGAGCGCATTCTGGCCGTTCACCAGGAGGGCCGTCAGATAGTGGGAAAAATGATAGGCGAGCGCGATCGGGACGATCGACCAGACAAGGAGCCCGACCGCTTTTCCGAAAGAGATGCTCCCGGCCAACCGCTCACCGACAAACACTGCGGCGAAGAACACGGCGACAAGTGCGATAAACATCAGCACAAGACCGGCGCTGTTGATTCCGACCAATGCCGAGCGCCCCGGAAATTCGAGCGGATTGACACCATTCGCGCCCAGCCAAGAGAAGGTCTTCGACAGACCGTCGAAGGACACCGAGCTCAACGTCAGCAACAGAAAGAGCATACCGCTCGCCGGTAAGGCTTGCGCGCTCCACAATTTCGCTCCAGGCCAGCAGAGTGAGAGGGCGCGCCCCCCGCTTGGGTGGTCCGGCGTCGTTTCGACGATGGCGAAGCGTGACACCATGCGGAAGAACGCGGACAGAAACTCGCCGCGCCGGCTCCAGCCTTCGTAGCCGAAGATGATCATGCAGACGAAGGTCGAGAGCCAGTAGGCCATGAGAGCGAACGCAAGCCGCGCCGGATCTTCGGGCGCCGGATAGATCAGCTCGAACCAGGCGAAGCTTGCAAACAAAATCAACGCCGGCCAGTAAGCCAGTCCTTGTGGCATTGTGCGATCGCGGAATGCCGGGAAGACGCTGGAGAAAATGCGCCACGGCCCGTACCACGGGTTTGTCCACGACCAAACATTGCCGAATACGCCCTGAAGCAATGTCAGTCCGACCCAGACCAGCGTCCACACCGTTAGCGGAAGTGGATTCGACAGCGGATCTCGGCTGCCGAGAATTCCCGCCGCCACGAGTATGGCGAGAACCGCGAAGGCGAGCGTGCTGATCCAAATGCGCGCGGCGTCGCCGAATTGACCAATTGGCAGGCGGGATGCCGAAATGCGTTCGAGCAGCCTGGGCGGGAGGACAGCCAGAACCAGAAAACTCGCGGCTACGGCCACCGCCCCGCCCACGACATAATATCCGGTCGGCAGGAGCATGACATAGCCGCGCTCGGAAGCATGGGCAAAGGCTGGGGTTGTGAAATGCGGCACGAGGGCAGCAGCTGATAATGCGATGCCCAACGCTCTCGCAGAGATGCTTTTATGTTCGCTGTCCGCCGCCATCCATCCGTCTTGCCACATGGCATTTGCGAAGGAAAGCGGACTACTGCTCGCGCAAGTGGAGGTGCCAAAGTGGGTGCCCGACTTCGTGCTGGCCCCCAAAGCCCGCTTGGTGAACAGGCCATATGATGCAGCTACGACTTCGAGTCGAGAGTTGCGTTGTGGACGACGTTCTCGTCCTCTGCCGTCTGCTGCAATACGTGGCAGCTGTGCCTGCGCCGGCCGGCGGCGCATTATCTTCGAAACAGGACCGGAGCGCCCACCGCCAGGATCGTCGACGTGCAGAAGTTGTGGGCCGAACATCTACTAATGGCCGGAACTCGCGGCGCTGTCGATCCTGTTTCGCGAACGCCTGGTGTATTCCTTCGAGAGTCGGCCGCGCTTGTTCGACATTATCTCGCGCAGCATCGAAGGCGTCGCCGGCCTGATCCTGGGCCGGCGTCGCGGTCTGGCAGGTCGCTGCGCGCTGACCAGGCTCCGGATGGATTTCTGATTTGCGTCTGCCCATCCGGCCGGCGCATGGGCTGGCGGGAGAGGTTCGCTAGTTCAGGATCTGGGCAAGGAACAGTTTGCTGCGCCGGTGACGCGGATGCGAGAAGAATTCCGAGGGCGTGTTCATCTCAACGATCTCGCCCTGGTCCATGAAGACGACGCGGTCGGCGACCTGGCGGGCAAATCCCATCTCGTGCGTGACACACAGCATGGTCATGCCATCCCCAGCCAGCGCGACCATCGTGTCGAGCACTTCTTTGACCATTTCCGGATCGAGTGCCGACGTCGGCTCGTCGAAGAGCATGATTTTCGGGCTCATACAGAGCGCACGCGCGATCGCAACCCGCTGCTGCTGACCGCCTGAAAGCTGGCCGGGATATTTGTGCGCCTGGTCCGGAATCTTCACCCGTTCCAGATAATGCATGGCGGTCTGCTCGGCTTGTGCGCGCCGCATCCTGCGCACCCAGATCGGCGCCAGCGTCAGGTTCTCCAGAATGGTCAGGTGCGGGAACAGGTTGAAATGCTGGAACACCATGCCGATGTCGCGGCGAATTAGGTCTATCTTCTTCAAATCATTGGTGAGTTCGACGCCGTCGACGACGATCTGTCCCTGCTGGTGCTCCTCCAGCCGGTTGATGCAACGGATCATGGTCGACTTGCCCGAGCCCGAGGGCCCGCAGATCACCAGCTTTTCGCCGCGAAGGACTGTCAAGTCGATGTCCTTCAGCACATGGAAGTTCCCGTACCACTTGTTCATCCCGGTCATTTCGATTGCCGGCGGATCATTGGGATCGGTCATGGGCGGAACGCGCTTGGCGGCGGACGATAACATCACAACATTTCCTAGTGAGCGGTTGGGCCGCGCCGCTCCAGGAAGTCGGCGAAGCGGGCGAATGAGAATGAGAGTGCGAAGAAGATCGCCCCGATAAACAGGAACGTCTCGGCCGCTGGCGATGGCCAGTCCGGGTCGGCCAGCGCCGCTTTACCGGAGCTGATCAGGTCGAACAGGCCGACCACCAGGA
>NZ_JAMYVK010000068.1:0-29276 GCF_040323975.1 Mesorhizobium sp. M0019
CAGATCGATCAACTCTTCCTTCGTCAGACGCTGCAAATCAGTGCGATCCATAACCGCATAGATTCAGGGATTCTTGCCCCTGACAGGGCGTGGGTAATTACGTTTTGAAGGCCTTCGATGCCGAATTCGGAGAAGGCCATGACGCCATCCTCGTGGTCTGGTCCGTAGACCAGATCAGACCCTCCTCGGGTTCCATTTCGATAGCGGTTTCGCCGATCAGCAGCGCTCGCGCGCCTTGGCGGCATGTTTGTTTCAACAGCGCCTGCCACGCGGAGCTGAGTCTGCCGCCGGCCGGATCGCCGCGACGAAGCGCTCCACTACGGCGTAGGCACCGCTGTAGCCACGCTCACGAATGTCGCGCGTCAACCGTCAACGGCACGGCGCTTAGATCGGAATAGGCTGAGCCCCGGTCACGCACATAATCGAGATAGGGCGCGAGCTTATTCGGCCGCCCAACCTGTCGGGGGCCATAGGTCCCGGCAGTTCAAGCTCGCGCTCGATGTATTTGCGTATTTGCGGATCGTCTTGGGTCGCGGCCGGTGCGCCGGTCGATTGCCGTCAGGGTGGCGGTGTGGATCCAGTATCATCAGAAGTTCTCCAAGGTGGACCACCAGATCATTGACGCCGGAGCGAAAGCCGCCAGTTCCGGGACGCGACCCGGAACTGACAGCAATGGCGCCAACTAGGTACTTTCGACGCCCACGATCAGGGAGCATTCATCACCCGATGGCAAGCGCCTAAGAACTTCGCTGCCATGTCACCCTTCCAGCAACCGGTCGCGGTTCTTTGAGAACACCGAATGGTCCCAGGCCGCGTCATCGACGCCGACACCGACGAACCAGCGGAACAGAAGGTCGTATTCCAGCCGAATCCTTCAAAAGCCGCGCCGAGCTGATCGAGTAGAACGCCTACAGCAGCATTGCTCGCAGTAGCTTTTGCGGCGGCATCGAAGGTCGCCCCCATCGGCGATACAGTGGCCAAGTCCCGCTCCAATGTCGCCGCGCCTCCTTCACGATCGCCCGAATGAGGCGCAGCGGATGATCACGCCGGACCCGCGCCGCTCCAGACCAATTAACTGAGCAACTCGCCAGACCGTTCGTCCCCGCCGCCCATCCCTCGTTCTGCGAATCTTTCCGGAAAACTGAAGCACGCATAGCCTTGCCGCGAGCTACTTTTCAACCGCCGCTAGTTCGCATTATAGAGTCAGGTACCAGCGCACGCAAAGTGGGACAACTAACTGGTTGAACTGGCGTCCCTTGAACATCGCAACCCTCCGAAACTCGGTCGAGACGCTCTGTGCCACCCGCCGGCAATATCAAACATTGCAACAAATCCTTCAACTAAATTTACAGAATAATTGCGATCGCCGATCGCTGACAATGATACCTTAACCGCAAAGTCTGAGGTCAAGCACGGATAAAAAACTGATGCCAATTTACACTCAGACCGCCGCACAGCAACGGAGGGTCGACCCCAATGACAAGTAGAGCTCTCATCCTGGTTGAAGGTCATAGGGGTATGGGGCTGCTATACGTCCAAGCGGCCCAGCGTCTTGGTCTTCATCCAATTACCCTGTCGACTGATCCAGATCGGTACGACTATCTTGCGGCGGAAAAGCTTGAAGCAATCCGTGTCGATACAGACAATCTCGATGGGCTGATCCGCGAATGTTCTCTGCTGCGTGCGTCGCACGACATTGCTGGCATTACTGGCTTTTCGCGCACCGACGAGTCCGCCTATGCGACGGCTGGCAAGCTCTGCCGGTACTTCGATTTGCCGGGACCGAACCCTGCATCGGTTGAACGATGCTGCGACAAGTTTGCTCAACGTCGACTTCTCGCGGAGGCCGGCGTTCCAATACCTGCTTATCGCTTGGCCACGAATGCGACGGACGTAGAAAGCTTTGCCGCGGAGATCGGCCTGCCGGTGATTCTTAAGCCAGCCGTAGGCAGCGGCAGTTGCGGGGTCCGATTGTGCCGCAATCTCGATGAGTTGGCCGAACATACGGCCTATCTGCTGGGCGGGAAGCACATATGGCGGTCTTCGCCGAGGATATTGGTCGAAGAATTTGCGCAAGGCCCATACTATTGGGCTGACATAATGGGAAATGAGGTCATCGGGATTGCGGCCGCTGACTTCGGCCCCCCACCGCATTTCGTCTTTCGTGAGTGCACCTATCCGGCACTGCTAAGTAATGACGAGCATAAGTGTATCGCCGATGTCTCGCTGAGCTGTTTGCGAGCTCTGGGCCTTGGGTGGGGGCCGACGAACGTTGAACTCCTGTGGACGAAGCGAGGCCCAGTCGTCATTGAAGTCAATCCGCGTCTTGCGGGTTCACCCGTTCCTGAAATGGTTCAGCTGACTTGCGGTGTCGATCTCATCACTGAGCATATCAAGCTTGTCATCGGCAACGAATGGAATTTGCGCAGAAGGCATTCGCACACCGCGGCCGTACGGTGCCTATTGCCTGATCGCGACGGCACCCTAGATTGGATCGATGGCCACAGTCAGGCAGCTGCTTTACCAGGTATTGCCGAGGTCAAATTGTTGCTTAAACCCAAGACGCCTATCGTCAGGAGAGGCGATTACACAGACAAGATCGGACACGTCATCGCCGCTTCACCCAACCATGCTCAAACCAAGGCGATCCTTCAGCGTGCCGTCAACTTAATTCATTGGTCGATCACGCCATTTCCGACCCTTGGCGAACGGGAACAATATGCGGCCCCTTACTTCCCGGACTGAGGAAGAGAAAGCGGTTACAACGAGCAGAGAAGTATTGCGCAAGCATGAGGCAGAACGATGGCTCACTAGAACGGATTCTCCGACGCGACTCTCACAATTGGAAAGCCAGCGCCGGATGAAAATTCAACGGCAGACACTGAGACTTCATCCGAACCGTTGGTGGCATTTTGCGCTGCCCTGACGCCAGCGAGACGATTGAACTAAGTGTTGCACAGGAGACCCGTGTGCGGAATTGGCGATACGAGTCTAAGTAAATAGCAGCGTAGGGACCTGATGAACCGTGAAAGGGTCACGGTCCGATGATCTGTTCTTTGTCACCCATCGAGACCCTTGACGCCGGCCGCCAGCACCGTTGATCACCTTGTCGAAGTTGCCGCTCCGGTCAAGCGTAAGGTCAGTCCAGACACAAGCCGATCGCCGATCCCAATGAAACAGATCGCGACCACTCCCGAAAGGTGGTCCCGAAACACCGCTCTGATGTTCGCTGGACGCACAACATCCGAACCGAGGAGCGGCTGTTCGTGCTGATGATCGTGCACGGGCGGAGGCGGACTGACTGACATGGGTGATCAAGCTCTGATGCGCGGGTTGGCTGCATTCCCGATTGTGCGTCCGGGCTGTTCCTATTTGCTGCGAGAGCCGCTTAATTTTCCGGCCCCAAGGCGTCTGAGGGGCATTCGCCTGCCGTGTGTCCCGCCTTCCCCATGCGTGCCTTTGACGATGATATTGGCGTGGGGCTCGAACAGGCTGACCAGCTTCTCGTCGGCCGGCACCGGGTCGCCGGCCAACACCCGCCGCTCAGTCTGTGCGATGATTTGCTCGATCAGCGGCCGATAGTGACAGACCTGGGCCTGCCACAGTGCGATGAGCGGACTGCCCGCCGCGACCAACCGCTCGGTCGCTTGCTTCAGGTATGTCAAGGTCGCGCGGGCGATCGCGATCAGCTCACGGTAGACTTGGACACGGTCGGGTCGACCACGTGTGAACTGGATTGTCAATCACCACGGAATCGGGACCCTGGTTGTTCGCGCAAAAGGGGCTCTGACGCACTCTCGCTGCGGCCACAGCCTAAGTTGCACCGACGAGGCGCGCCTGGAGCAGATCAATCTTGGCGCGGCCGTACATTTGCCGCTTGCGGCTGGCGTTTTCCATCAGATGCCAGCGGTCGGCCACCTGATCGGCATGAGGCAAGGCCTTGGCGATCGCCTCGCCATATCCGCCACCCCGATCGCGAGCGACAGTCACAATGAAAGGATGATTCGTCAGCCAAGCCTGCGATGTCGCCTGTTCGCGATGAGGCAGCAATGTCACTGGCCTGCGGCGCTCAAGATCGCAGACAATCGTCCCGTATCGTTGGCCGCGCCGGAACGCGAAGTCGTCGATGCCGATGATGGCGAACTTATCGCGCGGCGGTTCAGTCCGGCGGCGCACGACACGCAACAGGGTATCGTTGCTCACCGGCACCATCAGGCGATCGGCAAAGGCTGCGGCAGGCCTTCCGCCCAGCGCCAGTCCTAAGTGATGAACGATGGTCTCAAGGCGTCCGGTTCTCCGCGATAACGGGGCTAAAACATCGGCGCCAAACCGCTCGGCAAAAATGCGGCGGCGGCAAAGAACGGCGTCGCACCAGAAACGGCGAACCGTCACCCGCAAGACCACCCGCCGGCCAGCGATGGGCAGATCGGCGGCTTGCCGCATATATCGGCTCTGGGTCCGGCGTGAACTCGTCCCGCAGCACGGGCACGTTGCCGAAAGCGCCGTAGCGCGCACGTCAAGAATTACACAATCCGTGTTGATTTCGGCATGCTCGACGAGCAACCCCGCCGGCGCCAGTCTCGTCGACCCAAATCTCTGTTCCATCGCGCTGATTCCCTCTCGAAAACTTGCGCGACATCACCCTCCACATGCAGCGAGATTGAGTCCGACCCCAGTTTGGACGAAAATCACCCCTCAAACGGGGTCCTCTTTCCATGAAAAATCACAGTGAAACAGCCTCGTCGGAGTGGCTCGCCCTACTCCCGGGCCTGCCTCGTTGCGGTTGCGGCAAGTTGCGCTTGTGCGCCGGCGGGAGGCGGCGAACCGATCGCAAAATCGCCCCAGCCGTCTAGATGGGCGGCCCCGGTATACCTGCCACAGAACCGCCAGTGTCACCCCCTTGCGCTTTCGCTCGCGGGCAACCAGCGCTTAGCCCGGCTCGCCAGAACAGCCGCGTTCCAGCACCGCATCGTCTTCATAGCCTGGCAGCGGACAGGCGGAAAAGCTCCTCCGCGCTGGTGCACATAGGAAAACCGTCCTCTTACTGAACTTCAACTGCTGCAACAGGACCATAGGTCAGGCGTAGGATCGATCGGACATCTTTCACCGCCGCACGTCACGCTTTCATTCGTCTTCGCATCGCTTCTCGCATTCAATCCTGAGAGGCCAAATTGCCAAACGGCGCGGGGCCGAGGACCGGCCCAAACCCACACCGGAACAGTCCGGAACTCAGCGGAATCGCTGTCAGAGAATTACTGGAAAGTCCCTCTGGCTAACGGAATCGGTCAAGCGATTACTGAATCGCAGCAGCGTCGCAGCAGGGAGCGAAGATCAGATATATCCGCAACTAAAACGTTACACAACATTGTTTTGCAAACAGCTAGTCGCGACCATTATACGAAGCACAATCTTGCTGACCGCTACGGCCTTGAAGCCCTTGGTTTTAGCACCAGCGGCGATGCTCCGGTGGTACAGCAGCACGAGGTGACTTCGATTGCCCGGATGGATGGAGGTTCTCTTGAAACGATTTTATGACGACGAAGCCAATTCACTTTTCGTTCAGTCTTACGATGCCTTCTATAGCCCCGAGATGCCGCAGACTCCCATAGAAGACATCGATTTCTACGCGGGGATCGCGAAGGAGGCCGGCGGAAACGTACTCGAACTGGGATGCGGAACCGGGCGAGTCGCATTGCCCCTCGCGGAGCTTGGCTTCAATGTTACTGGTGTCGACATGTCCGGGGGGCTGCTTTCAATTGCGGCACGCAAGGCGGCCGGGATTCCGATGGCGGCACAACAGCGACTGCGATTTGTACAGCAGGACATGTCAGACCTCCAGCTAGGTGAGCAGTTCGCTATTGCGTTGGCACCCTTCCACTCCTTTCAGCATCTTCTCACAACCGAGCTGCAGATTAGAGCATTGAAGGCCATTCATCAGCATATCCGGCCTGGTGGCCGACTTGTGCTCGATCTTGTCGATCTCCACGTTGACATCCTGTCAGAAAAGCTGGTGCCTGTCCGGTCGCGCTCTGCTGTACATGAGCCTAGCGGACGGCGGTATGTCCGGAATCTTTTGAATACCCGCTATGATCACTTTACGCAAACACGGCATGATGTCTGGCGCTTTTTGGAAATTGGAAAAGATGGCGAAACATTGCAAGAAGAGACGCGTGATCTGGTTCTGCGTTGGACGCACCGGTGGGAGCTACGCCACTTGCTGGCGCGCTGCGCCTTTTCGGTGGAGGCAGAGTACAGCGACTATCGGCATTCTCCGCCTGCATATGGAAAGGAGTTACTGGTGATCGCCAAGGTTGACTAGCGTTCGGACCCATAAGGGGGATGCCGTTGGCAGCGGTTTGGTGATTCACGGTCTCCAAAGGAGACCAATGATGAATCGCGATCATTTCTGGCTGACGGAGGAGCAGTTCGCGCGGCTCCTGGCAGACCATACGCGCGGCAAGCCGCCGGTTGATGATCGCCGGGTCATCAGCGGCATTGTGCATGTCCTGAAGTCCAGGGGTCGTTGGGTCGATGCGCCGGAGACCTACGGCCCGCGCAAGACGCTCTATAACCGCTTCGTCCGATGGGCCGCCAAGGGCGTTTGGGTCGACATCTTCCATGTCCTGGCCTCGGCTGGCGGACCGCCGGCACAGGGGCTTCATCGACTCCTCCGCCGTGAAGGCGCATCGCTGCGCTTTAGGCGGCAAAAGGAGGGAGCAAATCAGGCGATGGGCCGATCGCGCGGTGGGCGAACCACGAAGATCCATGCCCTGACCGATGGCCAATTCCGTCCAATCGCTTTCCTTCTGACGGCGGCCAGGCGGCCGATTGCACCGCCGCAGATTTGCTCCTGGAGCAGATGCCCAAGTGTCCGATCCTACATGGCGACAAGTGCTACGACACCAATGCAATCCGCCATATGGTCGAGGGCAGAGGGACGATGCCGAACATCCCGCCGAAGGCTAACGGGCGCTGGAAAAACTGCTTCTCACCGTTCCTCTACCGCGAGCGCAACGCCATCGTGCGCATGTTCGGGCGCCTCAAGGATTTCCGCCACATCGCCACTCGGTACGATCGGTCGGCGACGAACTTCCTTGCCGCCGTCTGCCTCGCAGCTACCGTCAGTTACTGGAAATGAGTGCGAGCCCGCCGATCATTCACAACGCCTTCCTCATCCGCAACACTGGCACGCCCGCTCCGCCTCTGTTGTCGACGACTTTTTCAACCGCCTATGGCACGCACGCGCGCAGCGTCTTTCGTCGGGTCAAGCAGCGCTGCATCGCGCCCAGGAGAACGGTCGCCGCCGTAGAGGGTTGCGCGCCGACTCCATCCGCCGCAACCGGCCAAGATGCCATTTTGCTCCACAATGAAATATGTTCCATCATCAACGAGTTGCGTATCGAGCCCCATGATTGCTCGGCTCGAAGCGATCTGCTCCTCTGTGAGGAACGGCTTCTGAAGCTCGCCGATGGCTGCATTCATCAGTACGGCCAGCGCCGGCATATCGGCACGTGTCGCCAACCGATGGTCTAGGCTGATCCTCGGCATTCTTCGGCAGGTCCAGTGCAACCGCTTTGAAGTTAACACAAGATCGTCACGATAATGGGAAAAAACCTAAGGCATGGCCTGGGAAGCTTCGCCCTTCGCCGCCGCCTGATGCCCAGTTATGAGTCCGGATCCTAGCCTAGTCATGTGGAACTGAAGTTCGTTACATTGTATACTACGCCGCTTCTGGAGAGGAGCGCATTATGGCGAACGCGAATGGCCGCCCAACCGCGCCGTTGGTTCTGAGTGCAGACGAGCAGGATCATCTTGAACGACAGGTCCGTCGCCGGCGTGTCGCACGATCGATGTCGGAGCGTTGCCGGATCATCCTGCGATGCGCCGACGGCATCCCCAGCAAGGTCGTCGCGGCTGAACTGGGAGTGCATGAGCACACGGTCGGCAAGTGGCGGCGTCGCTTCCTCAAGGATCGCGTCGAAGGCCTGCTGGACGAAGCCCGGCCCGGCAGGCCCCGGACGATCGACGACGATCAGGTGGCCGCCGTAATCGAGCGGACGCTGCATTCCCTGCCCAGCGACGCGACACACTGGTCGATCCGCTCGATGGCCGGCGCGACCGGCTTCTCGCACACGACGATCCGTCGGATATGGACTGCCTTCGGGCTGCAGCCGCACCGCTCGGAGACGTTCAAGCTGTCGAGCGACCCGTTGTTCGTCGACAAGGTGCGCGACATCGTCGGGCTCTACCTGTCGCCGCCCAATTGCGCGCTGGTGCTGAGCGTGGACGAGAAGAGCCAGATCCAGGCCCTCGACCGCGAGCAGCCTGTCCTGCCGATGATGCCTGGCATGCCGGAGCGCCGGACCCATTCCTACGTTCGTCATGGCACGACGTCGTTGTTTGCTGCCCTCGACGTTGCCTCGGGCTTCGTCATCGGCAAGTGCTACAAGCGGCACCGCGCCGCCGAGTTTCTCGATTTCCTCAAGCAGATCGACGCCCAGGTTCCCCATGGCCTCGACATTCACATCGTCATGGACAACTACGCCACTCACAAGACCGCCGCGATCAGAACGTGGCTGGCGCGGCGGCCGCACTATCATGTGCACTTCACACCGACATCGGCATCCTGGATCAACCAGGTCGAACGGTGGTTTGCCGAACTCACCCGCAAGCAACTACGCCGCGGTGTCCATACCTCCACCAGCCAGCTTGAGGCCGATATTCGCGCCTTCATCCAGCACCACAACGAAAACCCCAAGCCATATCGATGGACCAAGTCCGCAGACGACATTCTCGCCTCCGCGGCTTTGCGCGAGCAAGGCCCGGCGGTTTCAGGTATCTTGGATCATGCCACTGATTCCAAAGCCCTGCCACCGCCGGAGCCGACAATGCGCCAAGAACGCACCGTCCAAGCCAGCAGATTCGATCTTTTCGCCACGCACGAGATCGGTCACGAGTTGAAGGCGATGTCGCAATGGCTGGATGAGCATCGCGACCTTCTTGGCTTGGTGGCGCGCGATTTGGTGCGGGTCGACGTCAAGGCCACCGGACGGCAGGGCCTGCCTGCCGAAGCGGTGTTGCGCTGCGCGATCCTCAAGCAATACCGGCAACTGAGCTACCAGGAGCTGGCGTTCCATCTTGAGGACTCCGCCTCGTTTCGCCCTTTGCTCGCCTGCCTTGTCATGGAGCCCGCACAAGTCGGTGCTGCAAAGGACTATCAGTGCGATCCGGTCCGAGACCTGGGAGCAGGTCAATCGGGTACTGCTGTCGAGCGCTCGGCAGGCGAAGCTCGAAGATGGCGCAGTCGTGCGGCTGGACAGCACCGTGACCTCGGCACTCATGCACGAGCCGAGCGACAGCAGCCTGCTTTGGGATGCCGTGCGGGTCATGGTGCGCCTGCTGAAGCGGGCTCGCAAGATCCAGTTCACGCGCGGTCGACCCAATCGGGTCCAACTCTACCGCGAGCTGATCGCAATCGCCCGTGCGACCTTTAACTTATCTGGAGCAGGCGAGCGAGCGATTGGTAGTGGCGAGCACACAGTCCATCGCACTGTGGCAGCTCCAGGACCGTCACTATCGGCCGCGGGTCTAACGCATCATCAGACAGAGCGAGCGGCGGGTATTGGCCGGCGAGCCGGTGTCGGCCGGCGAGAAGCTGGTCAGCCTGTTCGAAGAGCATGCCGATATCATCGTCAAAGGCAGCCGCGACACCGAGTATGGCCACAAGCTCAACCTGACCACCGGCAAGAGTGGAATGATCCTCGATCTGGTGATCGAGAAAGGCAACCCGGCCGACAGCGACCGATTGCTGCCGATGCTGGAGCGTCACATAGGCATCTGGGGTCAGGCGCCGCGGCAGGCAGCAGCCGATGGTGGCTGTCGCCACACGCGACAACCTGGCCACGGCGAAGGCGTGGGGCGTCTCCGACATGGCCTTCCACAAGAAAGCCGGCCTCAAGGTCGAGGACATGGTCAGAAGCAAGTGGGTCTATCGTAAGCTGCGCAACTTTCGCGCCGGCATCTAAGCTGGCATCTCGTGCCTCAAACGCGCTTACGGCCTGGCGCGCTGCACTTGGCGCGGCCTTGATCTTTCAAAATCTACGTCTGGTCCTCGGTCGCGGCCTACAACCTCGTCCTCTTCACCCGCCTCAGGCCGACCTGATATCAGCTCTGCATCGCAGCCGTCCCCCCGGCAATGGCGTGCGTTCGATCGTTGCTAAGCACGGCATTTTGTCGATCATCAACTATTCCTGACCTGTCCATGCCCGTCAACGGCGCTTCCGGTCGGATCCAAGCCATTGTAAATGCCGCGAAATACCGGCGTTTATGGACGGAAACTAGGCTAGTCGCAGGCGTCGCCAGATCACGACGCGGCAACGACAATCATGCCATAGTGCGACGGGAAATTCCGGGCCTAATGCCTCACGCCGACTGGTTCCGCAAACTTTGACGATTCCGCTCAAAGACGGCGGAATGTATAAGCATTTTAACACGGTCCGTGCTACTGGCTCGGTCGCCAACAACCCGCCGATTCGCTCATGAAAGGCTCATCGGCGGTTATGCCACCGTGAGCCGGACACCTCATGAAAATTCCGTCCCCGGGCGATCCAAACTCGAGGAGCACCTCAGCCCAATTGTGATGGCAGGCTGCGCATGATGATCCGTTGGGGAGCATGCGATGCTAAATGCCCTACCAATTGTCCGCAGACCGGTAGTGCGTTGAGGTAATATTGCACGTCACCAAATTGCACGCCCCGCTCATTCCAGCCTGTATGAAGGCCGCGCGGATCTTGGCGGAGACCAAGACCGGCGCATTTCAGTACGGCCTCTTTTCTGGTCCATAGCTGCAGGAACTTTTGCACAGTCAGTTCGCTCGGAATGTCTTCAAAAACCCTTGCCTCTTGGTTGGTCATAATGTGGCAAGCCAACTGGCGGCAATTTGCGAGGGGGCGCCAACGCTCAATATCTATCCCGACCAAGCCCAAGGCTGATACTGCGACGGCGGACCAATCATGGCTATGAGACTGGCTCGCTTCAATATCGTGCGCCGGCAATCGGGGCTTGCCGAAGCGCGAAACGGTCATCTGGAGATCTCTCGGCGGAAGGTCCAAGTGCGCAGAAAGGATAATTCGAAAAGCGCACTTTGCCTGAAGATATGACAGGCGCAGATCCATGGAACGAATTTTCTCTGCCCGTTCCCACTCAGTTGGACTCAGCAGTTCGCGCATGTGCAACGTTGGGATCGTCAGCTGTGAATGCCGGAAAACCCAAACGTCGATTGTGCCCGTTTGTCTATTCGAATGCATGCATCACAATGTGCTCCACCACACGCCCTTGCCTGATCAGCACAACGTAAGTTGTTCACGCTTTGGCCGTTCACAACCTTCAGCTGTTTTAGGTGGCGTGGGTCGTTACTGACTGGGAGCCACTTCTACGCTGCCGACGGCTCGCGATGCGTAAAGATATATTAAATCGCTTCAACGATCGCGAAACGGTTTGATAATCTGCTTTCCACTTTTGAATTTTTCTTTCAAAATTTACATCGCCATGTCATCTGCAATTATTACTTCGATTGAATATTTATTCTGGTCGTACGACAGGTTCACATGAACGATCCATTAATTCTCCGAAAATTCAAACTTTTTCCAAGAGAAGATGGGGTAGCATTCTCCGCACAACTATGTGGCTGGAGAAAGCAATGGATCATGTTACGCGTCCGCTGTCGCATGGCCAGATGGGCCTTTGGATACATCACCAAAAACGACCGACCGGTAGCGAATACAATCTGCCAGTCGAACTGCGCATAAAGGCGCCGTTCGACATTGATGCCCTCTTGGGTGCGCTCCAATCATTGATCGACCGCCATGAAATGCTACGCACGACCTTTCACCAGGAAGGCGAGCGCGTGGTTCAGCGTATTCATGAGAAAACCTCACTGAACTTTCATGTCGTTCGGCTAGAGGGTGTCGAAGAGGCAGATTTCCATCAATCTATCGCGGCGGAAGCTCGCTCGCCTTTCAATCTGGAGCATGGGCCGGTGTTTCGCGCTCATCTGTTCATCCGCAGTGCCACGGACGAGACTCTCCTCCTCAATTTCCATCACATCATTTCCGACGGCTACAGCATTCGCACCTTCCTGCACGAGTTCGGCAGGCTCTACCAGGCGTTCTGCGGCAAGAGGGATATGCCGGGTCTGACCACAGCGGCTCCTTACGGGGACTTCGTAGCCTGGCAAGAGCGCCTCCTTGCGGGCGACGACGGAGAACGCATGTGGGCCTACTGGCGCAGCCAGTTTGTCGATCATCAGCCGGAGTTGGCCCTTCCGACGGACAGACCACGAGCTGCGCTCGCCACGCACACCGGATCAGTCTTTTCCCTTGATATTGAGATGCCGCTGGTCGCGCGCTTGGAGCGGCTGGCGCACAAGGAAAAGGTAACGCGCGCCACCGTCCTGCTTGCTGCCTATTATGTCCTGCTGCATCGTTACGGCGACCAGGACGACATCACCGTCTACGTGCCACGCCACGGTCGTCCGGCAGGAAATTTTTCGAGGACGTTCGGCTACTTTGTGAACCTAGGGGGCCTACGGCAGGACCTTTCCGGAAATCCAATTTTCCTTGAACATTTGCAGCGGGTCCGTCATCTAATGCGATGCGCGCGCAGCCACGAGTATTTTCCTCTTCCGCTGCTGCTGGAGAAGCTCAAGCTCCCTCCTGCACCTGATCGCAATCCGCTTGCGCAAGCTGTTTTCAACTTCATCCCGGAGGCGGCGAGTTTTTCTCTTGGCTTCACGCCATGCGACGTCGACCTCTCCGGCTTGCCTGCGCAAATCCAATTTTGCGAAACCGATATCTGGATCGATCTTGATTTCCAAATCCTGTCCGGCAAAGAAAGTGTCCGCCTTGACGTCATATTCAATGCGGATTTGTGGGATCTTAGTACGATCGAGCGGCTGGCGAAGCACTATCATTTGTTGCTTGAGGCGATTGCAGATGCGCCAGCGCGACGGATAGGCGACTATAGTCTTCTGATGCCAGAGGAGGAGCACCAGCTCCTGCATGATTTTAACGAGACAGGTGCACCGTTTCCCTCCGATAATTGCTTGCACAACCTGATCGAAGCGCAGGCTGCCGCTTACCCAGACAATATCGCTGTCAGCTGCCCATTGGAGGCACTCAGCTATTCTGTACTTGAGCAAAGGGCAAACAGGCTTGGCCGTCATCTAATTTCAAAAGGTGTCCGCCTTGGAGACGTGGTCGGCGTTCTCGTTGGGCGTTCGTGCGATCTCATCATCGGCTTGCTAGCGGTCTTGAAGGCGGGGGCCGTGTATCTTCCTCTCGATCCGCGACTCCCACCGCAGCGTCTACACTTTATGTTGCGGGATGCTGGTGCCACTGCGCTCATCAGCAAATCGGAGCTCAGAGAACAGACGTTCGGGGACGCCCTGTCAGGGCGAAACATTGAAGGTGCGAATGGACGCGCGGTGGTTCTCCTCGACAAGGACCGCGCCGAAATCGCTCTGCACGAAGTCACGCGTCCGTACTGCCCCGCCGGTCCCTCCGATTTGGCTTATGTTATGTATACGTCCGGTTCCACGGGTCAGCCGAAAGGCGTGATGGTTGAACATCGCAGCGCCTGCAATATGGTGGAGGATCTAAGACGCACCTATCAACTGGGGCCGGATAGCCGGGTACTACAGTTCGCCTCCTGCGGATTCGATGCATCGCTGTTCGATTTTATGCTGGCTTTTTCCTCTGGCGGTCGATTGTGCCTTGCGCCCCCATCAGCATCGCTGCCCGGAGCAGAACTTGTCGAGTTCATGCGCCGTGAGCGCGTTACCGCTGCCGGTCTTACGCCGACAGCGTGGGCCTCTTTGCCGTCGACTGATCTTCCTGACCTCACTGTGATCAAGTCAGGCGGAGAGCCCTTGCCGTCGAGCCTCATTGAACGATGGGGTGAGAAGCGCCGCATCTTCAATTCCTATGGGCCTACCGAAACGACCGTCTACTGCATAAGGACCGAGGTTGAAGCCGAGGGGCGAAAGCCACCCATTGGGCGCCCGGCCATCAATACCAAGGCTTACATCCTCGATCGCTATGGTAATCCGGCACCGGTTGGCGCGATCGGCGAGCTTTACATCGGGGGGGTCTGTACAGCACGTGGCTATCTCAATCGCGATGAACTTACGCGCGAGTTTTTCCAGCCAAACCCATTCGATGATGAGCCGCAGTCGAGGCTTTACAGGACTGGGGATCGGGCCCGGTATCGGTCAGATGGCACGATTGAGTTCATGGGCCGGAAGGACGGACAGATCAAGATCCGCGGCATGCGGGTTGAGCTCGCCGAAATCGAGCAGTGCCTGATGGAGCACGAAAATATTAAAGCATGCTGTGTCACGCTGACAGACGATGGCGGTGAAAATGCGAGCCTGATAGCCTATGTAGTGAGACGGCGGGACAATTCGGAGGATACCGATCAACTGCAGTCTTTTCTGCGCGCCGCGCTGCCTGGCTACATGGTTCCCTCACAGTTCGTGTTTCTCCCGCAGCTACCAACCAATCGTAGCGGCAAGATCGATCGGCGCGCTCTTCCCGAGCCGAGGAAAAATGCCTCGACATCAAAGGCCGCAACTCTTCCGACCGGCAGGTTGCAGACAGAAGTGGCTGACGTCTGGAAGGACGTGCTCAAGTTGGACTCCGTTGGCGTTGATGACAATTTCTTCGATGTCGGCGGACATTCCCTGGCCATCGTCAAGGTTCAGGCGCGTATCCATGATCGTTTGCGCATTGATTGCAAGATTCTGGATCTGTTCGAGCACCCCACCATAAGAACGCTCGCAGCGCACTTGGCCGCAATTCCGGACGCCCCTCGCCTCACTCAGTGTCTCAAGAAACCAATTGGCGTGGCCGCGCGCGAAAGCAAGCCCGAACCGAACCGCAATGCTGTCGCAATCATCGGGATGGCGGGCAGGTTCCCGGGAGCGGAAACCGTCGATCAATTCTGGAGCAATCTGGTCGATGGCATAGAGTCCATCGCAGACCTGGATGAACAGGCATTGCGAGAGGCTGGCGTTGATCCCAACATCTTTGGCAAGCCTAATTATGTGGGGCGCGAAGCCGTTATCAGCGGAGTTGATCTGTTTGATGCAGCATTTTTCGGTGTCTCGCCTAAGGAAGCAGCGTGGATGGACCCGCAACAGCGCATCCTGCTGGAAACGGCGTATCAGGCGCTCGACCATGGGGGTTACGGATCGCGCGTGAACGCAGAAGGCCGAGTGGGTGTCTTTGCCGGCGTGGGGGCCAACCACTATCTCGCTGAACGTGAAGCAGGCCGCGACCTGCTGGATTCAGAGAAGTTGCAGATCCGCATTCTCAATGGCCACGATTTCACTGCGACGCGCATTGCCTACAAGCTCAACTTGACCGGCCCCTGCGTGTCAGTTCAGACGGCCTGTTCCACTTCCCTGGTTGCTGTCCACCTCGCTTGCCAGAGCCTGCGCAGCAATGAGTGCGATATGGCGCTGGCAGGCGGTGCATCGATTTCCCTGCCCCACGGAAAAGGCTATCTCCATCAACAAGGCCACATCTTGTCCCCCGACGGCCACTGCCGTGCGTTCGATGCTAGAGCGCTAGGAACGGTGAGAGGCAGCGGAGCTGCGGTCGTCGTTCTCAAGCGGCTGAGCGACGCCTGTAGAGATGGCGACTATATCTGGGCAGTGATAAAGGGGACCGCCATCAACAATGATGGCGCCGCCAAGGTAGGGTTCACCGCCCCCAGCGCCGACGGACAGGCTGCGGTGATCCAAGCCGCCCTCACCGATGCTGAGGTCTCTGCGGACACCATTGGTTACGTGGAGGCGCATGGCACGGGAACCTATCTTGGAGACCCCCTCGAAATCTCCGGCCTGACCAAGGCCTTCGGTTCGCACACAGCACGGAAACAATTCTGCGCAATAGGTTCGGTCAAGACAAATATCGGCCATCTCGACGCCGCAGCGGGCGTAGCGGGATTAATCAAGCTCGCCACAATGCTGAACAGGGGCGTCATTCCCGCTAGCCTACATTTTGACAAGTCCAACCCAAATATCGATTTTCAGAAGAGCCCGGTGTTCGTAAACAAGACCTGCACCGCTTGGCCCAAAGGTGGTGAGCCACGGCGCGGCGGGGTCAGCTCATTCGGCATTGGTGGTACGAATGCGCATATGGTTCTTGAGGAGGCTCCGCCGCAGGGTGGTGAACAAAGCGGCCGCAGGCTACAAGTTTTTCCAGTTTCGGGGGCGAGCAGGCCGGCATTGACCGCAATGCTTCGGCAACTGGCCGGCTTTATGCGCCGAGGCGATATTCAGCACTGCGCAGCGAACATCGCATACACCCTGCAAACGGGTCGAGCCCCTCTCACATACCGCACAAGTTTCGTGGGATCCGATTTGGTGGAACTAGCCGACCAACTCGATCAGGCGGTTCTGAATGGAGGCGCAGCGGGGGAGGCCTCACGCAGTGAACACCGCGTCGTGTTCATGTTCTCCGGCCAGGGCGGGCAGCAGATCGGAATGGGTCGGGAGCTTTACGAAGAAGAGCCGGTATTCCGCGACGCCATCGACGAATGCGCAAAGTGGCTTAACGAGCTCGCACACGTTGATTTCCGCGCCCTCCTCTACACGGAAGGTAAATCTGATAGCGAGCTTGAGCCTCAGCTGGAAGCCGTTATACAGCCCGTCATCTTCGCTACTCAATATGCAATGGCGAAGCTCTTCATGTCGTGGGACATTCTTCCAGCAGCTGTGATCGGCCACAGCATCGGCGAATATGCAGCCGCCCATATTGCAGGGGTCATCTCGTTGCCCGATGCCATTCGACTTACATTAATAAGGGGACAGTTAACGTCGCGCGTGCCTGTCGGCGGGATCGTTGCTGTCCACCTGTCGCCGGAAGAGCTCCAGCCTTATTGGAACGAACACCTGTCATTGGCGGCCATAAACGGTCCACGTCAGTGCGTCGTTTCGGGGGCAGCATCTGAGATCGCAGCGTTTCATGCGCGATTGGAGGCGAGATCGATTGCGAGTAAACGAATACGTGCAAGTCATGCCGTGCATTCAGCCCTACTCGATCCAATCCTGCCGGAGTTTAAGATTCATGCAGAACAAGTCGATTTGCACGCGCCGCAAATGCCTTTCATGTCAACGGTGCTCGGTGACTGGCTTGAGCCGGAGCGGCTCGATGGCAGCTATTGGGTCCGCAATCTGCGAGAGACGGTGCAATTCCATCAGACCTTCGATCGGCTAGTGCAATCGGGCCACGAGTTGTTCATTGAGATGGGGCCTGGCGCAGCCCTGACGGGACATTCCAAGCGGTCCAAGTCAAAGATCAACCTGCGCAGCCCCATCGCCTTTGCGGCCTTGCCAGGAGGCGATCATGGGCAAGGCGATCGCCTGAGACTGTTACAGACATTGGGCAAGCTATGGACCTGCGGCGTTCGCATAGATTGGTCTGGCCTGCACGATCATAAGCCCCCGCAGCGTACCCCCCTCCCGCCTTATCCTTTTGATCGCAAGCGTTACTGGCTCGATGCGGTCGTCAAAAAGGAGCAGGAACAAAATGCCGATTTGAATCAGCCTGATATTGCAGCCACATCCGTCGATCGCCCGACTGGGAACGGAGGGGTGCGCAGTCCGACTGTAGTTGAGATGTCTGCTGAGGCAGCTTTAGACAGCCAAATTGCGGCGGTCTATCGGGACATTTTGGGCTTGGATGAGGTTGCCCTGACTGAGAGCTTCTTTGATCTTGGTGGCGATTCGTTGAGCGCCTTAAGCGTCATCGATCGCATCGAGCAGCTCACGGGAGAGAGATTGGCGTTCTCCCTGCTGCTGGAACACCAGACACCAAGAGGGCTCGCAATAGCCCTGTCGAGGACACGTAGAAGCGCGCTGCCGAACGCATTGGTGCCGATACAAACCGGCGGTTCACGGACGCCTCTGTTTTGTCCCCACCCTTTTGGAGGACACGTACTCTTATATACGCACCTTGCTAAGGCACTTGGCACGGAGCAGCCGCTCTTCGGATTACAGGCGCGGGGCCTGAATGGTGAGGCAAAACCTCACCTGAACATTGCGGAGATGGCAGGGGAATATATTGAGGCCATTAAGAGCGTACAACCACGCGGCCCTTATCAGCTCGTCGGATTGTCCATGGGCGGTAGCATTGCTTGGGAAATGGCCTGCCAATTGCGCGATGCTGGTGACGAGATAGCGATACTTGGGCTGCTCGATGCCAAAGCAATTCACAAGGATGAAGAGCACACAAGCGGCCGGTATCATCGCCTGCTCGGCAAGCGCCGTATTCCTGACTGGGTGAGCGAGCAAGTGGTCATATTGAGCGTCCTTTTTCCTGCGCTGAAGCAACATTGGCGAAGGCTGAAATCCATCAAAAGTGAGTGTCAGGTCAAGGCCTTGCTCGATTTCGGAACGCAAGCAGGCAGTGTCCCCGACATGAGCGAAACGCAGCTCAATAATGTCCTGACCGTTGCTGAGGCAAATAGAATTGCGCTGCGTGAATATACGCCTAGAGTCAACGACAGCAGGTCCGTTCTTTTTGCAGCCAAGAAGGGGCTGCGCACATCCGCTAATGAACCTGATGGCGATCTTGGGTGGAAGCAATTCGCGAGGGCGCGCCTGGAAATTCACGAAGTGCCAGGTAACCATTACACGATGGTCGCTCCGCCACATGTGAGGGTCCTGGCGAAGAAGCTTAATAGCTATCTCAATCGAAAGGACTAAAGCGATGGAGCACGGGCAACACATTGGCGAAAAAGTCTTCCGATCTGCGCACGGTTGTGGGCCGGTTGTTTGGCAATATCGGTTCCGTCTCGGCGACGGAGGCGGCCATCGGCGCCAAATGACCGGCTCGGACTTAGGACAATTTCTACAACGAGACAGGACGACGGGCGCAAAGTGTTGCCGAGCAGGTCACCCGCATGCACGACATTCGCCGGCTGTTGTTCTTCGACATGGCTACGCCCGACAAGGCGCAAAACGCGCTAGCCCAGCGCAAATGTGAGGATCCAAGATGAACCTATCGACCGTCGAGCAACCCGCCCTCGAAAGCGAAATAGAGGAATTGGAAGGTCGCTATTCCAGCAGCAATCCCAGGAGTCGAATGCAGCTTTCCATGGCGCGCCGGGTGCTCCCCGGCGGCAATACAAGGGTCGCACTCTACTACGATCCGTTTCCCGTTTCCATCGAAAGCGCGGAGGGATCCCGCGTCATCGACGTCGACGGGCACAGCTATATAGATTTCACGAACGACCTCACAGCAGGGTTCTACGGTCATTCCAACCCGTTCATAGTGGCCGCCATTCGGGGCGCGCTCGACAACGGCATCAGCTTCGGTGGTCCTCATAGGCATGAAGAAGCGCTGGCCGAAACGATATGTAGTCGTTTCTCGTCGATCGAGCGTGTCCGCTTCTGCAATTCCGGGACCGAGGCCAATCTGATGGCCATGGGCCTAGCGCGCGCAATAACGGGTCGGCCGCTGGTGCTCGCCTTCCTCGGTGGATATCATGGAAGCTTTGCCAACTACCTCGATGTCAAAACGCCGCTCAATGTCGACAAATCGTGGCTGCGCTTCGCTCAGTTCAACGACGAGGAAGACGTTCGGCGAGTCATAGAAGAGGATGGTGCACAGATCGCCGCCATCATCGTTGAACCCATGATGGGGAGCGGCGGCGGCATTCTGGCTCGCCCTGGGTTCCTTACCGCTCTTCGGGCCATTGCGGATGAGTGCGGGGCGCTTCTCATCTTCGATGAAGTGCAGACCGCCCGGTTCTTCCCTGGCGGCCTTCAAGACCAAGTCCGGGTTCGCGCTGACTTCACAACGCTTGGCAAGTCGCTGGGTGGAGGCCTGACCTTCGGTGCCTTCGGCGGCCGGGCGGACCTGATGGACCGGCTGGACCCGTCCCGTCCTGGCGCCATCGGACATGGCGGTACGTTCAACAATAATGTGCTGACCATGATCGCCGGCCAGGCCGGTCTTACGAAGGTGGCGACCGCCGAGGCGCTTCATGCGGCTAACACTCGCGGCGACTGGCTGCGCCGGAGCCTCCTTTCAGCCGCGGGGGAGCGCGGAGTGGTGCTTTCGATCGGTGCCTTCGGGTCTATTCTATCGCTGCATTTTCAGCCCATAGCACCCCGCAACCCCGCCGAGATCGCGACCACGCCAGCGCAACGGAAGCTCTTTCATCTCGACATGCTTCTGCGCGGCTTCTACGTGCAGCGGCGTGGCACGATCAATCTCTCACTGGCCATGACCGATGAAGATTGTTCCGCATTCACCGAGGCCTTCGTGGGCCTTCTTGACCGCTATTCGGCCTTCTTGCCGGGTGACAACACGCGATGCAAGGACGGCAGCCACGGCTCATGAGGGCGTTATCAGGTGACGTCACGTTGTCTGCATATAAACGCGTTGAGACCTGGGCCGCTGATGTCAGCTGACCACGGCCACAGCTTTCCATTCCGCCATTGCCTGCAGGCGGAGAATATGTGGAGCGAGAGCGGAGCGTTTTGAGCGGGGCGGGACCAAGAGATTGCGCAGAGCCGAGAAGATCGAAACGAAGCGTTGCAGTAGCTCCTGGTGATCGGAAGCCTTGCATCATCTGCTCCCGTTTTCGCAGCCGCACATGTGCATTCTCCGCCCGGTTGTTCAACCCCTTGTGCGACCTGGCTGCTCCATAGGAGCGCAGCTTGTCGGTGATCATGCGCTTCGGCGCGACGCTTTGCTTCTTCAGCAGCCGCGTCAGCAAGCGCTTGGCCGCTTTGGTGTTGCGGCGGTTCTGGACGATCTCGTCGAGCACATAGCCATCCTGGTCGACGGCGCGCCACAACCAGTGTTTCCTGCCGGCGATGGTGATGACGACCTCGTCCAGGCGCCAGACATCGTTTCGGCTGTGCTGCTTGCGGCGCAAGCGGCGAGCGTAATGCGGGTGCCCCAAGCGGATTGTCTCATACGAAACCACGATCCCGCGCTCCAGCAGCATTTCCTCGGCCAAACGCAGGCGCAACGGGAAGCTGTAGTAGAGCCAGACTGCATGGGCGATGATCTGCGGCGGGAAACGATGGCGCTTGTAGCTGAAGGTCGCGGTGTTCATGCCATCGGGTCTATGCCGCAAATCCCTGAATGCGAGTTAAGTTGATAACGCCCGGGCCACCGATCTCAGGTCCAGAATATGACGTCAAGCCTCGCGCATTCCAATTGGCCGCGTTGACGCCCTGAGACTTCGGGCGCGCGGAGCCAGCAGGTTACATGGACCAGGGTTCGATCAAGTAGAACGACGGCATGCAAGAAAGAGCTAAGTGAATATTAGGCAATGAATAATTTTTATTAGAATCCTGAGTGTTTTTGTTAATGACGAAACAAAAGAACAATATAATATAACTCGCAATCCATAACGAGGGGTTGACCGCACCAAAGTCCGGGTTTAATTTGGCCTGGTCACCTTTCATTTGGGCGAATTGCAACAGAAATACTATGAAATATCGGGTGCAGCTTGGAACAAGTGCGCCCGCTCGAACGTCGAACTTCTGAAATTGTGGAGTCCCGACAATGTTGCTGACGAAAGAAAATTTCACCGATTCCGTCTGGAACGACTGGAAATTCCATATGCGCAATCTAATCAGGACGAAGGACAAACTCGCGCAATGGGTTGCCCTAAGCGACCAGGATGTCACAGCGATTGATGCGGTCAAAGGCACCTACCGGTGGATGGTGACTCCCTACTATGCGTCATTGATGTCAAAGACGGATGACAAATGTCCGATTCGCCTGCAAGCCATACCTCATACGGAAGAAATGAATACTGATATGGGCTCGGATGTTGATCCTGTTGGGGACGCGATATTTATTAAGACGCGACGTGTTATACACAAATACCCGAATAGGGTCGTTTTCTTGGTTTCAGATACGTGTCCTGTTTATTGCCGTTTTTGTACCAGAAAATACCATACGTCTAACGAGAAGGGTACTTACTATAACACGGGTTATGATGCCTCCTACGATCCTGATTTCGAGTATATAGTTCGACATGAGGAAGTATCCGACGTTCTATTGACAGGTGGCGATCCACTCGTGCTTAATGATGGAAAGCTGGAGGAAATATTAAGTAGATTGCGATCTATACCGCACGTCAAGATAATAAGAATCGGATCTCGTTACCCTGTCTTTTTGCCTCAGCGAATTACCGTTGAGCTATGCAGCATGCTGGATAAGTATCGACCCATATGGCTTAGCACGCACTTCAATCATCCGATCGAAGTGTCCGCAGAGGCTGCCGAAGCCTGCGACCGCCTCCTTCGGCACGGTATTCCCGTGCAAAATCAGACGGTCTTATTGAAGGGTGTTAATGACAATCTTGAGACACTGAAGGCGCTCTTTCGCAGGCTTATCGAAATACGGGTGAGGCCGTACTATCTCTACCATTGTGATCGTGTCACCGGCGTTTCGCATTTCGTGACTGGTCTCGAGCAAGGCCAAGAGATCGTCGAGGGGCTCGTCGGGTTCGAAACCGGTTTTTCCGTTCCGAGCTATGTGGTTACTACAAAACTTGGAAAGATTCCCGCTCAAAGGCCCTATCTATTTCGGCGCGGCAATCGAATTTATGTGAGGAATTATAATATGGAAGAGGACGATATAACGGGCTACCTCACTCTGAATAAATCTCCTCGCTGATGACTGGTCTATCCCGTCTTGTACATAACAGCGTGTTTGAAAGGCTGGCGGATGTAGTTTAAGTGGTTGATTTGGTGTAGGATTGGGAACCTGGGCCAACCCTTCCACCAGATCGGTGGATAGCGACCTGCGCTGGACGACGGCTAAGTGCTCTTTTCCAGCCTGCCCGCTATGTAGCGCAACGTCGCTCCTGCGCCGCCGATCGAATCCCAAGGTGGTATTTCGCCTCATGAAAATCGGCGGCCACTCCGGCGCCTCGCATTGGGGCGCCAGAGCTGAGGACCACGCATTTCGGATGGCTTGGATTCGCGACCAGCTCAATCACTCGCGAACTGAGCCTCTTGAATAGTCGAAGAAGCAAAAGAAGACGTTCAAGAGCTACCCGATCGGCTAATTCCACATCGGCATCGTCGACGGACTGACTGCTGAAGCTCGATCTTCATCGTCTCGGGCCATGACCCCTTTCACATAACCGGTTTTAAGCAATCCATCAGGAGGAAACATGCTAGAGACCAGCCCGCGCCCGGTACGCCAGACAGACGGCCGGGAGTTCGTGCGTAGCGAACACGGTGTTCTTCAGGAGGTCGCGCTCTGTCGCCCCACCTACTACGACTGGGCCGCCGAGAACGCGATTGTTGAACAGTCAAAGTCTTCAGGCGCGTCAGTCGACGTGGACGCCGCCATTTCCCAACACCAAGAACTGGTCGCGGCGCTCGAGGGGGAGGGGGTGACATGCCACTTCCTCGAGCCCGATGAACATTTGCCGATGCAGACGTTCACCCGCGATAGCGGGATCATGACTCCGTGGGGCATGCTGATCGCACAGATGGCCCGCCCGGAACGGCGCGGCGAATGGTGCGCTATCGAAGATCTCGCCTCCCATCTTGAGCTGCCCATCTGGAAACGCGTTACGGCGGCTCCGGTCGAGGGTGGCGATGTCCAGATCCTCAGAGAGGGGGAGATTATCATCGGTGTGAATGAGGTCCGGACCTTCTCAAAAGGCGCGGACCAGGTCTCGCGCTGGGTGGGGGGCGAGGGCTGGAGTGTGCGCAAGATCCGCATTCCAGCCCATTTCCTCCATCTCGATGTGCTTTTCAGCGTGCTGAACGAGCGGCTTGCGCTATGCGCAACCGAAATTCTGGATGCTGCTGATGTCGACTGGCTCTCACACAGGTACGAACTTATCCATGTGGGCTACAGCGATGTGATGCGGATGGGCTGCAACGTTACCGCACTCGGCAACGACGTTGTCCTGTCTGCCAAACAGCAGCCCGAGATCAACGCGCGGATTCGTGCCAACGGACTTAAGTTGCTGGAGCCGGATCTCCAACAGTTCGCGCTCGAAGGCGGCTCGACACACTGTCTAACCATGCCGCTGAGAAGAGGTTTGTGATGCCTACTGCCGCAGGGGCTGTAAAGACTTCAACAACGATTGCCGCAGGCGCATTGCCCAAGGTGTCCCATGGTCAGGGTGGCTATGTCTTCGATGCCGACGGCAAGCAATACATCGATGGGTCCGGGGGGCCTGCCGTTTACAGCATCGGCTACGGCAATGAAGAAGTCATCGCAGCTATTCGTGACCAGCTCAAGCGGGTGATGCATGGATACCGATATACATTCACCAGCGATCCGCTCGAAGAGCTGACCGCGCTCGTCGCCGCCAAGTGTGGCGGCGAGCTCGACGCCATGGTGTTCGTGTCTGGCGGATCCGAGGCCGTGGAGTCCTCGATGAAGCTGGCTCTTCAGTATCATACCGGCCGTGGAGAAAAGAGCAGGCGCCGCTTCATTTCCCGCCAGCGGTCGTGGCATGGCAACACGCTTGGCGCGCTCTCCATTTCGGGTTTCAAAGAGCGCCGCGAGGCCTATGAAGGTGCCTTGCTGCCCTCGTGCTTCCTGTCTCCGGCGAACACCTACCGGCCGCCGTCTGGCGTGTCTGCGGAGGATGTTGCCGCACATTGCGCGGCCGAACTGGAGGATGCCATTCGGGAGATCGGCCCCGAGAACGTCGCCGCCTTTGTCTTTGAGCCCGTTGTAGGCGCCGCCGGTGGCGTGGTGCCCGCGCCACCGGGATATGCGGCTCGCATCCGCGACATATGCGATCGCCACGGCGTCCTCCTGATCGCAGACGAGGTCATGTGCGGAAGCGGGCGCTGCGGCACCTTCCGCGCCCTGGAACATGACGGTGTGACTCCAGACATCATGCCGATCGCCAAGGGGTTGGCAGCCGGATACATTCCGCTGGGAGCCGCCGTCTACAGCCGCAAAGTCGGCGATGTCTTCAGATCGGTCTGTGGAGGACCGCAGACCGGCCATACGTTCACGGGCCACACCACGGCTTGCGCCGCCGGCGTGGCGGTTCAGAGGATAATCGAGCGTGAGCGGCTCGTGGAACACGTCTCGGCCAACGGACCAAGGCTGGTTTCCCTGCTACACGACACGCTCGACGGGATCGCGTCCGTCGGCGATATTCGGGGGCGGGGTTACTTCGTCGGCATCGAGCTTGTCGCCGATCCCGCCACCAAGGCTCCGTTCGACCCCAGCAGCCAGGCCTTCCTGAGGGTGCGGCGACGAGCGCTGCAAAATGGCCTCATCTGCTATCCCTCAGGAGGCAACGTCGATGGCGTGGCAGGCGACACAGTCATCATTTCCCCCAGGTATAACGCGACAGACGCGGAATTGAGCGAAATCGCCGACAAGCTCGGCAAGTCAGTGCGAGAGGCCCTTTCTGAGATTGGAGCCGCCTAATGTCTCCACGCAAAGCCATCGTTACCTGCGCGATCACAGGATCGATCCACACGCCGTCGATGTCGCCCTTTCTGCCAATCAGCGAGGACGACATCGTTTCGCAGGCGGTCGCGGCGGCTGTTGCCGGAGCGACGGTCATTCACCTTCACGTCCGTGACCCCAAGACGGGTCGCCCGAGTTCCGATGCGGAACGGTTTGAACGCGTGGTGGGACGCATTCGCGCCGGTTGCGACGCTCTGCTTAGCATCACGACGGGCGGCAGCGCGCAAATGTCGGTGGAGGAGAGACTTGAGGCTCCGATCCGGCTCCGGCCTGAACTTTGTTCCCTCAATCTTGGTACCATGAATTTCGCGCTGCACCCGATGGCATTAAAAGAGCGGGCCTGGAAACACTCGTGGGAGAAGCCGTTCCTTGAGGCCACCAGGAGCGGCTTCTTCCGGAATACCTTTGCCGACATGGAGAGGATAATTGGCGAACTGGCGGACCGTTTTGGCACGCGCTTTGAGTTCGAAGCCTATGACGTGGGGCACCTCTACAACTTGGCGCATCTTCTGGACCGGGGCTTGGTTAAGAGCAAGCCGTTCGTTCAGTTCGTCATGGGAATTCTTGGCGGTATCGGAGCAGGCGCCGACAACCTTTCCTTCATGAAGCAGACGGCCACGAGGCTGTTTGGCGACGATATCGAATGGTCGGCCTTGCCTGCCGGCAGAAGTCAGATGCCCCTTTGCACGATGGCCGCAATCATGGGGGGCAATTTGCGCGTCGGGCTCGAGGACAACCTCTGGCTTGCACCGGGGCTACTGGCTGAAAGCAATGGAAAGCAGGTGGAGAAGATTACCCGCATACTTTCCGAGTTGCAGATAGGCGTCGCCACGCCATCCGAAGCGCGACGGCGGCTTCAGATTGCCCAATGAACCCCGCACCTTTAGAGCACTCCTCGCCATCCGGATGGTCTGGAACCACTGCCAAAGCTTTATGCAACGCTTGGGCTCCAGGTCGTGTCGGCCAGAAGTGGGATCGGTCAGGATGCATCTACTTCCCATGGACCGTCACGCAGACCCGCACGGCTTCTCGGACGGGGGATGATTGCTACCGTTCTTGATACGTCGGGCAATCGGTTGATCCAGGGGTTGTCGGAGAGATGGTTGTGAACATCGCCATTCTCCTTAACGCGCCGCCACGCCAGGTACGGACAGCCAGCGTACGCAGCATTTCCGTCTCGATATGAAGACAAACGTACGTGCTCTCAAGGCTATGGTGCCCAAGCAGGTCGCCGATCGTCTTTACCCCGACACCTTGGCCCAGCAGTCGCATGGCAAACGAGCGGCGCAATGCGTATGATGAGTCACCATCGAGCGGTAGTCCGCTTTGTCTTGCCCGCTTGCTGAAGACGTCGCATACCCCCCAACCCGTCAGGGCTCCCACAGGGCTACGTGCATTGGCAAACAGGAAATTCGTCGCCGGATCGCCGGGACGCCCTCGGCGAGATATTGTTCGATGATGCGAAGCGTCTGATCAGCGACAGGAAGCACGAGGGTCGAACGCATCTTTCGCTGGTCGACCCGCAGTGTACCCCGCTTCCAGTTGATGGCGTACAACGTTAGAGTTGCAATCTCGGAAGGTCGCAGACCGTAATAGGCCATGAGGTGGAGGATCGCGTAGTCACGGTGGCCGAGATCATGGGTCTTGTCGACCGAAGCCAGCAACTTCTCGATCACCTCCCAGCTAAGGGCATGAGGCGTCGCGAATAGCCAAGCGTCCCGACAAACACATGGATTCGTACACGCTCGCCGCCGATCCATACCCTCGTATCACCGAAGTCGATCTGCATCTGATAACCCGGCGCCGTCTCGAAGCGGACGGTCGCGCGCCTGCGCCTTCAGTTCCCGGCGCCAAACCTGCACCCGGCGCTCCACCGACCGCAGGCTTATAATGATCCCATGCTCATTCGCCAGTTCCTGGCGAATGACATGCGCGTTGCCGTCGTGACGGAAAAAGCGCTCTCGCAGCCAATCATCAAATCCGTCGAGCGTCGGCACGCGCAGGCGGCACCGATACTTAATGACACCGCCTCGCGAAGGGAGCGACGAACCGTATTGCGTGCGCAACCGAATTCCTTTGCGATCCGGTTTGCGCCCCAGCTACATTCATGCAGACGCACCATCCACATCACTTCCTCCGCCTGCAGCATCCCCTCGCCCCGCATCGTTCTCGACAATGCAGGTGTCACCGAAATCTCAAGCGTCATCTATCTTTCCTCTCAAAAGAGAGGGGTTAGTTCTTTATGTCGCCAAGGGGCGCATTGCCTCAAGCAAACTGTTACCGATAGTGTCGCTGTTCCGAATGGGATGGTCAGGTGTTGTCATCCCGATTCGGAGGATGGATGGCAAGGCGGATCAGCATGTGGCCGTGGTCAGCTGACATCAGCGGCCGCAGGTCTCAACGCGTTTATATGCAGACAACGTGACATCGCCCCGGCTGATATAGCCAGGATGATTGTGGCGCAACAGCACATTCCATTCGTCTCTGGCTTGTCGCGCTGGCCTTGCGGGCACGCCCCCGACGATCCGGTATCGGCACTGATTCAAGGGGGTACCAGCGCTCGCGATAGCCGTTGCGCTGGGCCGTGCGCAACGGGCTCTTCTCGCCATAGCCGGCGCCGGTGGCGGCCCCAACCTCCAGTTCCATCAGCCGCTCGGCGGCAAAGCCAATCATCTCGCGCAAGAGATCGGAATCCGGAGTCTTCTCCACGAGCGCGCGCAGGTTCATCATGTCGTCGGTCATCGATGGTTCCTTCGAATCAGGTTGGTGTCAGCAACCCGACCTACCGGCGAACTGTCGATGACCACCGCAAAGCCGCTCGCTCGCTACAGCGCTATCGAGGGCGCGCTCGCGAGCGGCTTCGCTACCGCCGAGCTACACCACCTGTAGGGACGCGACCTCATTTCGTCAGGGGCAGTTTCTCAATTCGCTCGGCATCTTTCATGCCACGTCCTTATCAGCGATACTTTCAAGGTTCCCGTGAAGTGCGGATGCATATCTGATTCACGTCCTACATATCGCCGCGCAACTTCTTCCGACGGGGGAGTTTCAAAAGTCGTGCCAACTGCGGAGAAAGAGCCTCAGACAAAAGATCTGTATTCTGTTCAACCATTAGAGTGGTGCTGCAGCAGCAAGCCACCCGAACACTGCCTTGTCGCGGACTCGACAAAGCCCGACACGGGCCGACGCTTCTGCCGGTGCATGGCCATTTCGGTTTCGAGGAGAAGCGCGAGCCTCTTGGACACCTCGACGCTCAGCGTGCCGCCCTCTCGGAGCTTTCTCCCGGACTGCGTTGCTGGGCGCGATGCGGCCAGAATGCGGATTGATCGGGGTAGGGGAACGCCTCGCGACGCCGCCCCTCCCACACCACCGGGCAAACGGGTCCGTACCACGGCGGTTCGATCGGATTAAGCTTGGGCAGAGACATGGAGTCGACGGAGACCGAGAGACTCGAAGTAATGGTTGCGCAGGGCCTGTTGGACCGCCGCCCTGACATGCGCCAGAATCCCGTCGCTGAACCGGCGGCAACCGCAGCTCCGAACTTTGGTACGCCATGACGGCGCAGTTCCTTGTGCGGCGCGGCAATCAACGTGAGAGCGCGTATTGCCTCACCCAAGGGTGTTCCCAAAGAACAATGCCGTTGCCTCACTCGGATGTTCTCGATTGCCTCACTGATTGTTCCCGAGATTTAGGCCGTAGACTCATAAGCGCGGAGCCACAGACGCATTGAGGCGAGCTGGATCATGGCGAGGAAGTTGGCGGCGAGCTTGTCGT
>NZ_JAMYVK010000069.1:0-27914 GCF_040323975.1 Mesorhizobium sp. M0019
CCTCCTTGGGAGGTTTTTCAACGCGGGCCGACACAGGCCCAGCCGCCACCGTCACGCCGCGGCCCGCATCGAAAAACCTTCACCAAAGTCGAAGTTCCGAAGCCCTCACATTGGGTCCGCATTGCGGGCGAAGCGGACAACATGGCTTGCCGGGCGTCAATGCTTCGATACGTGCCACGGCAGGCAGAGCCTAGCAGGGTCCCAAGAATCGCAGGATTTCGGCCGCGAGCGCATCCGGTGCTTCCTCAGCCATGTGGTGACCACAGTCCAGGCACTTCCCCTGCAGTCTCGCCGCCGTCCACGGTCGCCAAACTTCGAGAACATCGCCGTAAAGCCGCTCAAGGGTCCGAAACCGCTGCTCCTCTGACGCTTCTCCTTCGCACGGAGCTGTCGCAGCCCTCTTGGTGCGCGGACGCGCGGTGCGCACACAACTTGTGGCCCGATAACAGACCCGATAACAGAGTTGACAACTCTCTGCTGGTCAAAAACCTTCAAAGACGCCATCATGCAACAAAAATTGCAAGGATGTGCATCGTGGACGAGAAGGTCGAGGCTCCCAAGGACTATGAGGATCTCATCCGCGTGATACACGACCGGTATGATGGGATGAGCAAGTCGTACCAGAAGATTGCGTTGTACCTCACCCAAAATCCGAATGACGTCGCGGTGCGATCGGTGAACTCGATCGGGGAAGGCAGCGGCGTTCACGCGTCCAGCTTCGTCCGATTTGCCCAAGCATTGGGGTATGAAGGGTTCAAGGACCTGCAGAGCCTCTTCCAGAAACGATTGTCCACCGCGGCTCCCGGCTTCGAAGCCCGCGTCAAGGCGTTGGAGAAGGAACTGGGGGAGCGGACAGATCGCAGCGAGATGGGATTGATGCACGACCTGGTCGTCCGTGACATCGCGTCCCTGAAAGAGATGCTCACCGATCTTCAACCCGAGGATCTGGCAGAAGCCGTTAGCCTGCTCGAGAAGGCCGACGTCATCTATCTGATGGGACAACTTCGCTCGGCACCGGTCGTCGAACTCCTTCGCTATATACTGACCATGCTAGGTAAGCGCTGCGTGCTCCTGGATCCGGGCGGCGGACTGGCCACGCATATGGCCCGCGCGATGCGGAAGACGGACCTGCTGTTTGCGGTGTCGTTCCGCTTCTATGCGAACGAGGTCGTCAATGTTGTGGAAGAAGCCGTGGGGAGAGGTGTACCCATCGTGGCGATCTCGGACAGCACGCTGTCTCCATTGGCCAAGAGCGCGCGCGTTCTGTTCGCCGTACCGGAGCACGAATACACTTTCTCGCGCTCGCTGGCGGCTCCTATGTGTCTTGCGCAGGCTTTGACCGTGGCCTTGGCGGCCAGGCTTCAGAACAACGCAGTCGATCCCCGCATTCCAACGGTTACCGAGCGGTAGGGACTGCGAACCGCGAAACCTGGCCTCATTGCAGCATTTTCGGACCGCCGGCCGTCGATTCTCAATCAGTGTCGGAAGGCGAGAGCGCCATCGCCTTTTCAGGCACGGCCATGGGGCCGGATGCGGCACCGAGGACTGTCTGGTCGTAATCCACCACCGCACCTGTCATGAGCCCGGCATCGTCCGAAACGAGGAAGTTGACGGTGCGGGCGGCCTCGGCCGGATCGACCAGCCGGCCGAAAGGCAGGTTCGCAACGGCTTTCGCTTCCCAATTGGGATCGCCCGTCTCACTCGCCTGCAATTCTCGCTCGTTATCAGACGCCATCCAGCCGACATCCAGCTGGTTGACGCGGATGCGGTTCTTCATGACGGAAAACGCCGTGTTGCGGGTCAGCGTCGCCAGCGCCGCCTTAGTGGCACAGTAAACGTTGATGAAAGGCTGGCCGGCATGTTCCGAGATCGAGCCGATGTTGCAGATGGCGCCTTCAATGCCGTCGCGGATCATGCGGCGGATGGCCTCCTGCATCAGGAAGTAGGGTCCGCGCACGTTGACGGCGAACAGGGCGTCGAAAAGTTCGGGCGAGGTATCGAGGATGGTGCCACGGTCCGTGCGGGCACCGGCGTTCACCAGCACATGTATCTTGCCATAAACGCGCTCGGCCTCCGCCATCACGCTTCGGCAATCCTCGACTTTGCCGAGATCGGCCTTGACAAAGTGGACAGGCACGCCGGTGTCGTGCGTGATCGCCTCGGCCGCGGCACGGCCCTTCGCCTCGTTGCGGCCGAGAGTGACAAGACCGGCAGCGCCGGCTTCCGCCAGCCGGCGCGCAATGGCCGCTCCCAACCCCTGCGTTGAACCCGTGACAACGCAGACCTTTCCATCCATGCGATTCATACTTCAGCTCTCCACAGTGTAGCCAGCCGCGGCCATGACGCGCCGCAATTCCTTATGCCCGATCTTCGCCATTTCGAGTGGCGGACTTTTGACGGGATCCTGCTCGGCTTCAACGACGAACCAGCCTTCGTAACCGTAGGAGGCCAGCCGCTTCACGATCGCCTCGAAGTCGAGCGAGCCGTCACCGGGTACGGTGAAGGCCCCCTTTACCACTGCGTCGAGAAAACTTTCCCGGCTGCGGTCGAGCCCGTCCACGACCGCTTGGCGGATGTCCTTGGTGTGTACATGCGAAATGCGGGCGTGGTGCTTGTCCACCACCCGCAGCACGTCGCCGCCGGCAAGGGCCATATGGCCGGCATCGTAGAGCAGGGGCAGACCCTCGCCGGAATGCTTCATCAGCAGATCGACGTCCTGTTCGCTTTCGATCGGCGCGGCCATGTGGTGGTGGTAGCAAATCGGCATGCCCTGACCCGCGCACCATTCGCCGAAAGTGGTGAGCTTACGGCCGTAGGCCTTGATCTGATCGTCGTCGAGACGCGGGCGCATAGCCAGCGGCGTTCCGCGGTCGCCCTGAATGGTGCGACCCGTCTCGCCATAGACGATGCAGGGCGCGTTAGTCGCCTTGAACAACTCCATCTGCGCGGCGATGCGGTCCTTCTCTTCATCGATGTCGCCGACCAGCAAGCGACCGGAGAACCAGCCGCCGCAGACACTCATGCCGTGCTGCCTCAGGGTGGGCTCAAGCACCGTCGCGTCCATCGGGAAGCGGCGGCCAGTCTCCATGCCGGTGAAGCCGGCCTCGCGAGCCTGCCGCAGGCACTCTTCCAGCGAGACGTCGTCGCTCAATTCGGGGAGGTCATCGTTCCACCAGGCGATCGGCGCGATGCCAAGCTTGGCTCTCATTTTCATCTCCGATCATGATTTTCCGGCCGGTGCCGGCTGCTTGCGCCACGAAAAAACTGCCGGAACAATGCTCAGGGAGTGTCGCATCGTTCCGGCAGGGGACGCCCCCGCGCGCCCGAACGGTTCAGACACCCACGCGCTGCTTCTTGCGACCTTCGGTTTGCGCGGCATGCGCGTCGCGGACCTGCTGGCGCCCGCTGATCTCGGGCACGCCGACGTCCCACCATGCATCCCCGGGCGTCCAGCTGAAGGCGTCGGAGACGATGGTAATGACGGTGGTTCGGTCGGTGGTCTTCGCCCATTCGATCGCTTGGCCGAGATCGGCAAGGCTTTCGACACGCCGCGCCAGCGCGCCCATGGCTTCCGCGTGCTTGGCGAAGTCGACCGAGAACGGCTCCTTGACCCGGCAGTCCTTGATAAGGTTATTGAAGGAGGCGCCGCCCTTGGCGTTCTGCAGCCGATTGATCACCGCATAGCCGCCATTGTCGCATACCACGAGAATCATCTTGTGGCCGGCGAGCACCGACGAATAGATGTCGGAGTTCATCATCATGTAGGTGCCGTCGCCGATCATGACGATCGGCGTGCGGGTAGGGTCGGCCATGGCCGCGCCCCAGCCGGCAGAGATTTCATAACCCATGCAGGAGAAGCCGAACTCGCAGTCGAAAGTGTTGGGTTCCTTCACCCGCCAGTTCTTCATCACCTCGCCGGGCAGTCCGCCGGCCGCGGTGATCAGCAGGTCACGCTCGCCCGCCTTGGCGTTCACCACGCCTACGACCTGCGCATAGGTCGGGACCGGCTCGTTGGTCGGCTTCTGGAAGCCGTCAAGCATCGTGTTCCACTTGGCGAACTCGATGCGACCCTTGTCTGTCCAGGCCCTCTCCGCTTTCCAGTCGCCGAAGGCACCTTCGAGTTCGCTCACCGTCTCCAGCGCGTCGCCGACGACGGCGAGCGCCCGGTGCTTGGTGGCATCCCAGCGTGCGGCATTGATCGAGACGAACTTTGCGTCGGCCGAGAAGGCGCTCCAGGATCCGGTGGTGAAGTCCATGAGCCGTGTGCCGATGGCGATGATCACGTCGGCTTCCGCCGCCAGCGCGTTGGCGGAGGTTGAGCCGACGATGCCGATCGGTCCGACATGCGCGGGGTGGTCGTGCGTAACCGTGCCTTTGCCGGCAATCGTCTCCGCGAGCGGGATCCCATGCCTTTTGGCGAAATCGCCAAGAACCTTCTCGGCACCCGAATAACGCACGCCACCACCCGAGATGATCAGCGGCCGCTTTGCGCCTTTGAGGAGGCGCGTCGCTTCGGCGAGCCGGCTGCGATCGGGCCGGGGGCGCGGCACCTCATTCACCGTCTGTTCGAAGAAGGCTTCGGGATAATCCCAGGCGATCTCCTGCACATCCTGCGGCAAAGCGATGAAGGCAGGCCCGCAATCGGCCGGATCAAGCAGCACCGCAACCGCCTGCGGCAACGACGAGATGATCTGCTCGGGATGGACGATGCGGTCCCAGTAGCGCGTGACTGCCTTAAAGGCGTCATTGACGTTGATGGTCGGGTCGCCGAAGTGCTCGACCTGCTGCATGACCGGATCGGGCCGGCGACTGACGAAGGTGTCGCCTGAGAGCATCAGCACCGGCAGCCGGTTCGAATGGGCGACACCCGCCGCCGTCACCATGTTCAGCGCACCCGGACCGATCGAGGTCGCCGCAACCATGATCTGGCGCCGGCGCTTCGCCTTTGCAAAGCCGATCGCTGCAAGCGCCATCGACTGCTCATTCTGGCCGCGCCAGGTCGGCAGCACGTGCTTCACCGCCTCGAGTGCTTCAGAAAGGCACGTCACGTTGCCGTGCCCGAAGATGGCGAAGACTCCCGGAAAAAGCGGAACTTTCTCGCCGTCGACGACCGTGAACTGGTTGCACAGATAGCGCACGAGCGCCTGTGCCATGGTCAGACGGACGGTGGCCCTGGTCATCTTTGTCTCCTCCCTAACGACGGTCTTTCCAAATCTATACGGAATGCCCATTGACAAATCAATATGTTTGCAACGATCATTGCAAAAATTCAAACCGGGAGGACTTCTTGCTCAGGATAGCTGTGCTCGGCTGCGGTCGGATTGGCAGGATGCATGCGGCAAACATCGCCGCACATCCTCGTGCGGAACTAGCCACCGTCTATGACATCGACGAATCGTCCGCGGAGACTGTCGCGGCGCGGCACGGCGTTCGCGCTTCGGGATCCGCGGACGAGGTATTTGCCTCGGCAGATGTAGATGCGGTCCTTGTCGCGACGGTGACTGACACGCATGCCGACTACATCGAAAAGGCGGTGGCCGCTGGCAAACCCGTGCTCTGCGAGAAGCCGATCGATCTTAGCCTGGAAAGGGTGAACCGTTGCGCCGAAGCAATTTTGTCCAAGGGCGTGCCGGTCCAGATCGGCTTCAACCGACGTTTCGACCCCGGTCATCGTGCGGCGTGGAACGCCGTACGATCCGGCGAGATCGGCGACCTGCACCAGGTTATTATCACCTCGCGTGATCCGGGCATGCCGCCCCGTTCCTACTACGAGGTCGCGGGCGGGCTTTTTCGCGACATGACGATCCACGATTTCGACCTGGCCCGCTTCATGCTGGGAGAGGAGCCGGAGGAGGTGTTCGCCATCGGTGGCCGGCTGATCGACCCGGCCATGATGGCGGAGCTGAACGACTACGACAGCGTCATGGTCGTGATGCGGACCAAAAGCGGCAAGCAGTGCCACATCAACAACTCCCGAACCTCCACTTATGGCTACGACCAGCGCGTCGAGTTGCTGGGCAGCACCGGCATGGTGATCAGCGGCAACAGGAAGCCTCACGAACTGCGCCGCTACTCGGTCGCGCAAACCGAAGCCGCCGCGCCTTATCTCGACTTCTTCATCGAGCGATACCGCGAAGCGTTCGATGCCGAGATCGACGCCTTCGTCACCTGCGTCGAGAAGGGCGAGCCGCCGCTGGTCGGTTTTGAGGACGGGCGCCGCGCCCTGATCCTGGCTGAGGCGGCGATGAAATCGGCGGTCGAAGGCCGCTTCGTGAAGGTCAGCGAGATCGGATAAGCCATGTACGCGAACTACGGACTGTTCATCGACGGGAAGTGGCGCAAGGCATCCGACGGCGGGACGGCGCCGGTGACGAGCCCGGTGACGGAAAAGCCGCTGGGCGAGGCTCCGGTCGCCACCCGCGCGGACACGGAAGAGGCGCTGGTTAGCGCCGCCCGTGGGTTTTCCGCATGGAAATCCAAGGGTGGTTTTGAGCGCGCGTCCGCCCTGCATGCTATCGCGGACGAGATGATCCGCCGCAAGGACGAAGCCGCGCGGATGATCTCCAGCGAGACCGGCAAACCTATTGCCCAGTCCGAGCGCGAATGGGGGCTGGCGGTCGATCAGTTCCGCTGGTACGCCGAGGAGGCCCGCCGGATCTATGGGCGCGTCATCGAATCGCGCGTGCCCGGCGGTCGTTTCGAAGTTCTGCACGAGCCTGCCGGGATCGCAGCCGCCTTCACCGCCTGGAACTTTCCGGCGGCACTGGTCGCCCGCAAGGTGGCGCCGGCGCTTGGCGCTGGCTGCTCGACCATCGTCCGGCCGTCAAGTCAGACGCCCGGGACGGCGATGCTGATGGTCGACTGCATCCGCGCCTGCAATCTTCCTGCCGGCACCGTCAGCCTGGTCGTTGGGCCCACGAGCACGACCTATGCGCCGATCATGGCTTCGCCGGCGGTGCGCAAGGTGTCCCTCACCGGCTCGACCCGCGTCGGCCAGCAGATGATCCGCGATGCTGCCGACACGGTGAAGAAGGTGTCTATGGAGCTTGGCGGCAACGCGCCCCTGATCGTCTTCGACGACGCCGATCTGGATGCCGCGCTCAACGTCTCCGTGCCGACCAAATACGCCAATTCCGGCCAGGTCTGCGTCACACCGGATCGTTTCTTGGTCCACGAAAGCCTGCACGACGCCTTCGTCGAGGGCTTTGTGCAACGCGCCAAAGCGTTGAAACTGGGCGACGGGCTCGACCCATCCGTGCAGATGGGCCCGCTCATCAATGCCGGCCGGCTTTCCGAGATCGAAGACATCGTGTCCGACGCTATGAAAGCCGGTGCGAAGCTCGTCGCCGGTGGCCATCGGGTTGCGGCGTTCAATGCCGGCCATTTTCATGAGCCCACGGTCCTGACCGATGTTGCCGACGACATGAGGGTCTTTGCCGAGGAGAATTTCGGGCCGATCGCGGCGATCACCCGGTTTTCCTCGGATGAGGAGGCGCTCGAGCGGGCGAATGCTTCGCCAATGGGATTGTCGGCCTATGCCTTCACGTCGAGCCCGAAGCGTGCGCGCCGCACGGTAGCCGAGCTGAAGGCAGGCATGGTGGGCATCAACAGCTTCGCTCTCGCCGCATCGGAAGCGCCGTTCGGCGGCACGAAATATTCCGGAATGGGTCGCGAAGGCGGCAGCGAAGGTATCGGTGACTACCTCGACACCAAGCTTGCGCAGATCGTGTTCTGAGGAGGCCGCCTTGATCAAGAACGAGCTCAAGCAGATCTGGGCCGAAGGGCGGCCCACGATCAATGGCTGGCTTTCGATCGGCAGTCCATTCACCGCCGAGATCATGGCCGCGCAGGGCTATGACAGCGTGAGCATCGATGTCCAGCACGGCGCGCTCGACTATTCGATGCTGCTTCCGATGTTCCAGGCGATGCGTGCATCCAGGGTGGTGCCCATGGCGCGCGTGCCGTGGCTGGAGCCGGGCATCATCATGAAGGTGCTGGATGCCGGCGCTTATGGCGTGATCTGTCCCATGGTCAACACCTCGGAGCAGGCGGCTGAGTTCGTCAGCTACCTGCGCTATCCGCCGGCCGGCCAGCGCAGTTTCGGGCCGACACGCGCCAACTTTTCGGCGGGCGCCAATTATGCGGCCGAGGCCAATGACGAAATCCTGGCCTTCGCCATGGTCGAGACCGCCGAGGCGATGCGCAATCTCGATGCGATCGCCGCGACTCCCGGGCTTGACGGCATCTACGTCGGTCCCGCCGACTTGACCTTCAGCTTGCACCAGGGACGTCTCGCACCGGCTTTCGACCGCGAGGAGCCTGACATGATCGAGGCGCTGCGGACCATAGTCGCGGCCTGCAAGAGGCATGGCAAACGCGCCGCGCTCCATTGCGGCACGGCCGACTACGCCGCGCGCGCCATCCAATGGGGCTTCGACATGACCACCGTGTCAGGCGACTCCCGCCTGCTCGCAGCAGCGGCCCAGGCGTGTGTTGCCCGCTTTCGCGAATTGACCGGCGCGAAGCCCGCCTCTCTTGAAGCCGGCAAGGGAGGCTATTGATGCCGCACGTTCTGGTCGCCGGAAAACTTCATCCGAGCGGCATCGAACTTCTCGATGCGTCGCCCGGCGTCACCTACGACTATGTCGAAGATGTCTCCGAACCAAGCTACGCACCTCTGATCGGCAAGGCCGATGGCCTCGTCATTCGCACCCAGCCCTTGTCGGCTCCGACCGTCGCACGCGCCGAGAGGTTGAAGATCGTCTCGCGCCATGGCGTCGGCTACGACGCTGTGGATCTATCCTCCCTCAATCGGCGCGGGATCGCTCTCGCGATCGTCGGCGATGTGAACTCGGTGTCGGTGGCCGAGCACGCCATGATGCTGTTGCTGGCGGCAACCAAGCGGCTGATCCGAGCGGATCGTTCGGTGCGCGGTAACGAATGGGGTTGGCGCAACCGGCTGGAGCCAAGCGAACTCTCGGGCAAGCGGCTTCTGATCCTCGGGTTCGGCCGGATCGGCCGCCACCTGGCGCACATGGCGGCGGCATTCGGCATGGACGTGCGTGCCTATGATCCATTCCTTGAGAGGCAAGGCTGGCCGGAGGGGCCGGTCGCGCCGGTGAGCGATTTGCAAACGGGACTCGCCTGGGCCGATGCGATCTCCGTCAACGTACCCAAGGCCGAGCGCCCGGTGATCGGCCCCGTGGAACTCTCGGCGATAAAACCGACTGCTGTTCTCATCAACACAGCGCGGGGCGGCATCGTCGACGAGGCGGCGCTGATTGCGGCGCTGCGAGCGGGGCGCATCGCAGCGGCCGGTATCGACGTCTTCGACGATGAACCACCCGCCGCGGACCATCCGCTCTTCGGCTTCGACCAGGTGATTCTGACGCCGCACATTGCCGGGCTCACCGCCGAGTGCGGCGAGCGCATGGCAATCTCGTCCGTGCAGAACGTGCTCGATTTTTTCGCCGGGCGGATCGACTCAGCGCTGGTGGTAAACGGAGCCGAGTTGAATGGCCGGTGAAAAACCTCAACTCAGAATCGGCCTGATCGGCACCGGCTTCATGGGCAAGACCCATGTGTTCGGCTTTGCTGCCGCACAACGTGTCTTCGATCTTCCCTACGAACTGGTGCTCCACACGGTTGCGGACAGAACCGAGGACCTCGCCGCGCAGGCGGCGCAGGCCTTGGGGTTCGCGCGGGCGAGCGGGGACTGGAGGCGTCTGGTCGAGGACCCGGAGATCGATATGATCGATATCACGGCGCCGAACGGCTTCCACAAGGAGATGGCGCTCGCCGCCATTGCCGCCGGCAAGCACGTCTATTGCGAGAAGCCGCTGGCGCCCCTTGCGGCGGATGCCCGACGGATGGCCGAGGCGGCGGAAGCGGCCGGCGTCAGGACGCAGGTCGGGTTCAATTATCTCTGCAACCCGCTGCTCGCGCTGACGCGGCAGATGATCCGCGCGGGCGAGTTGGGCGAGATCCGCAGCTATCGCGGCATTCACGCCGAGGACTACATGGCGGATGCGGAAAGCCCATTTACCTTCCGGCACGATCCTGTCGGCGGTGGCGCATTGGCGGATCTGGGCAGCCATGCTCTGGCCACGGCGGAGTTTCTGCTTGGCTCGGTGGAACGGGTCCTCGGCGATTCCGTCACCGTCATAGCGAGCCGTCCGGATGGCCGAGGCGGGCGCCGGACCATCGAGGTCGACGACATCGGTCGCGCATTTCTGCGTTTTGCCAATGGTGCATCCGGCAGCATCGAAGCGAGCTGGGTCGCCACCGGCCGCAAGATGCAGCACGATTTCGAGGTTTATGGCACCAAGGGGGCGCTCGTCTTCAGCCAGGAGCGCTTCAACGAGCTGCATTTCTACAGCACGGCCGATCCCGGCGGCCGGCGTGGCTTTCGGCGCATCGAGGCCGGTCCGGATCACGATCCCTATGGACTCTTCTGCGTCGCACCAGGCCATCAGCTCGGCTTCAACGATCTGAAGGCTATCGAGATTGCGCGGTTCGTCGATGCGATCGCCGGGAAGCGAGACGAGTCTTTCGGCTTCCGGGCCGGCCAACGCATCCAGGAACTCGTGGAGGCAATTCAGGGCTCGGCCCGGGAGAGCAAGTGGCTGCAAACAGACTGATGCGAGGGAGAGTTGGTCGCCGCCCCGCATGCGTCTGAAATAAACGTTGCATGTTTGTACATTTTGCAATATAGATTGCAGCCGGAGAGAGCTACGTCGGCTGAGTGCTCAAGTCGACGTCGCACAGGGAGGAGAATGTGTCTGTGCTGGACGTACGAAGCGTCTCGAAAAGCTTTGGTGCTATTCGCGCCTTGTCAAATGTTAGCTTCGCGGTTGCTGCCGGCGAGGTGGTTGGCCTGATGGGCGACAACGGTGCCGGGAAATCGACCATGGTGAAGCTGATTGCGGGGAACTTCCCACCCTCCGACGGCGAAATCGCGGTGGACGGCAAGGTCTGCCATTTCCACAAGCCGATCGAGGCACGGGGCGAAGGGATCGAGGTCGTCTATCAAGATCTGGCCTTGGCCGACAATCTGACGGCCGCCCAAAATGTCTTTCTCGGCCGCGAGATGAAGAAGGGGTTTTGGCCGCTCCGCGTGCTCGACAAGCAGGCGATGATCAACCGCTCGGCAAAACTGTTCGCGGAGCTGAAGTCGGAGACGCGGCCGCGCGATCTGGTCAAAAAAATGTCAGGCGGCCAGCGGCAGGCGGTCGCCATTGCCCGCACCCGGCTATCCAACTCCAAGCTCGTGCTGATGGATGAGCCGACCGCGGCGATTTCGGTCCGCCAGGTAGCCGAGGTGCTGGAGCTGATCCGGCGGCTCAAATCGCAAAATGTGTCGGTAATGCTGATCAGCCACCGCATGCCCGATGTGTTCGCGGTCTGCGACCGCATCATCGTGCTGAGACGCGGCTCGAAAGTGGCCGACAAGGCGACGGAGAAGACATCGCCGGAGGAGATCACCGGCCTAATTACGGGAGCGATCCGTGATGCATAGCCAGAGCGACATGCTGAAGGAAGGCCATGCGTCCATCGGTGATGTGGTCGGCATAATAGAGCAGAGCGTTTTCCAGAAGATGATCGCCAGCCAGGCCTTCTGGGTCGCGATCGCGCTTTTCGTGTTGGTGGTCTTCATGACGTGGCTGGAGCCCAGCTTCGGCACGGTCGACAACGTTACCAACACCACCCGCAATTTTGCACCTATCGCCATCATGGGGCTGGGCATGACGGTGGTGCTGATCACCGGCGGCATCGATCTGTCGGTCGGCTCGGTGATGGGGCTGGTCGCGATCGTCGCCGGCCTGCTGCTCACTTGGCACCAGCCTTGGTATGTGGCGTTTGGCGCGGGTCTGCTCGCAGGCATCGCCTGCGGAGCCTTTAACGGTTTCTTCGTGGCCTATATCGGCATGCCGTCCTTCGTGGTGACGCTAGGCATGCTGTCGATCGCGCGCTCGCTGGCGGTCGTGCTGTCCGGCAACCAGATGCTTTACCAGTTCGGACCCGATGCGCCGATCGTCAAGGCCATCGGCCAGGCCAAATGGCCGAGGCACACGCCTGACGGCTGGGTGCCTCATTGGATCCCGGAACTGTCCTCGCAGTTCTGGGTGATGGTGATCCTCGCGCTCATCGTCGGCTCCGTCTTCATTTTCACCGCCTGGGCGCGCCACCTCTTCGCGATCGGCGGCAACGAGAACGCCTCGCGGATGACCGGCGTCCCCGTCGACTGGATCAAATTCCAGGCCTATGTCTTCTGCGCATTTACCGCATCGATCGCGTCCCTGCTGCTGCTCGGCTACAGCGGCTCGGCCATCAACGCGATGGGAACCGGCTACGAGTTGAGGGTGATCGCCGGCACCGTCATCGGGGGGGCCAGCCTGATGGGCGGCTACGGAACCGCGTTTGGCGCTGTGATCGGTTCGGCCTTCCTCGAGGTCATCCGCAACGCGCTGCTGATGGCCGGGATCGATTCGAACTGGCAGGGCGCCTTTGTCGGGGCCTTCATCATTCTTGCCGTGCTTCTCGGCATGCAGACCTCGGGCAAGTCGCTGCGGGCGACGCTGGAGGGTATGTTTACCTGGAAGCGCAAATAGAATCCGGCGGCCGCAAGCCGTCGGGGATAGTGGACGTCAAAACAAAGTGGAGGAACAGGTGAAAAAATACATTCTGACGGCGGCCGTGGCGTTTTCCGCGCTGATGGCAGGGCAGGCCTATGCCCAGCAGAAATACGTCTTCGCCCTTGTGCCGAAGAACATGAACAATCCTTTCTTCGACCAGGCTCGTGACGGCTGCAAGAAGGCCGAAGCCGAATCCAGCGGCGCGATCGAATGCATGTATATCGGCCCCGGCGAGCATGGCGGCGGCGAGGAGCAGGTGCAGATCGTGCAGGACCTGGTGGCCAAGAAGGTCGACGGCATCGCCGTCGCCCCGTCGAACGCCGCGGCAATGGCCGTCGCGCTTCAGGCCGCCAAGGAAGCGGGCATTCCCGTGCTTACCTGGGACTCGGATGTGCTACCGGAGAACAAGGACCTGCGTGTCGCCTATATCGGCACGCACAATTACGAAATTGGCGTCAACCTCGCCAAGATCGTGCAGACCATCAAGCCGAAAGGCGGCACCATCTGTATCCAGTCGGGCGGAGCTGCCGCGGCCAACCACAATGAGCGCATGAAGGGTATACGCGATACGCTGGCCGGCAAGGAGTCGGCCGCCTCGCCAGGTGATGCCCTGACCGGCCAGAACGGCTGGACGGAAGCACCGGGCTGCCCTCTCTATACCAACGACGACTTCCCTCTGTCGGTTCAGCAGTTCCAGGACTTCATGGCGAAGACGCCAAACCTCGACGCCTTCGTGCCGACAGGCGGGTTTCCGCAATTCATACCGGATGCGAATCGCGCTGCGGTCGAGCCGTACAAGGATAAGATCGCCAAGAAGGAGCTGGCTCTGGTCGTCGCCGACACGCTGCCGGTGCAGATGGACCAGATGAAGGAAGGCCTGTCGCTCGGCCAGGTCGGACAGCGGCCGTTCGAAATGGGCTACAAGACCATGCTGGCGCTGAAGGACATCAAGGACGGCAAGCCCGCGCCGGCCGACCCGACCTACACCGGTCTCGACGTCTGCACCCCCGAAACCGCCGACACCTGCATCGGAAAGTAGGCGGGGGGCGCAACTCTGCGGCGGGCGAGGGATGACTCTTGCCCGCCTTTGCCCCTGAGAGGCGACAACAGACCCATCGAGCGACTGGCTCAAATCGACCGCTGCCGTCAGGCCTCAGAGACGCTCCGCTGGCCACGGCGTGACCATTTTTAGACGAGTGCCGGGAGTGATCCCATTCGAGAGGAGCAATTGAGAAAGATACGATATGCCGTGGTGGGCGCGGGCTGGATCACACAGGAAGCCTTTATGCCCGGTGTGTCCCAGACCGGAAACTCGACAATCACGGCGATCGTCAGCGGCTCGGCCAAAAACGCCGCCAAGCTCGCCGAATTCTACGGCGTGGAACACGTCTTCAGCTATGAGCAGTACGACCAGATGCTCGCATCGGACGTCGCCGATGCAGTTTACGTGGCATTGCCGAACTCCATGCATGCCGACTATGCGATCCGAGCCCTGAGAGCCGGCAAGCACGCGCTCGTTGAGAAGCCGCTGGCCACGACCGAGGCGGAATGCGAGGCGATGATCGCCGCCGCCAATGAGAGCGGAGCGTACCTGATGACGGCGTATCGGCTGCACAACGAGCCCGGCACTGTCGAGGTGCTGGAGCGCATCCGCAGCGGTGAGATCGGCGATCCCCGCATCTTTGCCGCGGTCTTCTCCTTCGTAGCGTCGTCCGACAATCACCGCCTCAAGGCCGCCTATTGGGGCGGTCCCTTGCAGGACATCGGAGTCTACTGCCTGAATGCCGCGCGCCATATCTTTGCCACTGAGCCGATCGAGGCAGTCGCGGTAAGGAGTTTCGGCAGCGCCTCAGTCGGGGAGGTAGAGGAAAGCATTGCCGTGACGTTGCGCTTCCCCGAGGGCCGGCTTGCACAGTTCATTGCCAGCTTCGGCGCGGACAATTCGGATTTTTACCACGTGGCCGGAACGAAGGGGAGCGTAACGGCCGACCCTGGCTTCCGTTTCGAGACTGCCGTGCAAATGAAGCTTCGGCATGGCGACATCAGAACCGAAAAGACGTTCCCGCAGACAGACCATTTCGCCGGACAGACCGCGTATTTCTCCGACTGCATCCTGAATGCACAACCGCCTGAAGCCGACGGTGGAGAAGGATTTGCCGACGTGCGCGCCCTGCTTGCCATTGAGCGCGCCGCCAGCACCGGTCAGCCTCAGAAGCTAGACACGCCGGCACGGCAGGTTCATCCTACTGCGGATATGATCCGCATCTTGCCTACAACGGACCAGCGGCTGCTTCTCTGACGCGCTTTCGCCCGCGGAGCCGGCCAGGATTCATTGCGAGAAGCGTCTCACGAAACGGCATCGCGTACCGCGTTGTACCGTGCAACCGTTCATGCGGAGGCAGTCACGATCTTGTTTCCGAACGTGCTCGACGGGCTGCGCTGGGTGAAATTCATCCAGGCGGCCGCCGACTCGCACGAGGCCGGAAAAGCCCGGACAACCGGCTGGCTTGACTGAACGCATTGGAATAATACGGAGGTCAACTTGAGTATACGCGTTGGAATTATCGGCGTAGGGGTAATGGGTGCGGATCACGCGCGGATGCTCGCATCACCTCAAGCCCGGCTTGCCGCCCGACGGGAGCATTCCGCGCCCATCATCGCTGCCCTGAAACCATGGTTCGAAAAGCAGCTATCGATGATCTCCTCCGGCTCTGGCCTGGCCGAAGACATCCGGCATGGGCTCGGCCACTGGCAAGGCCTGACCCGCTTCCTGGACGATGGCCGCCTGGAACTCGACACCAACCCGGTCGAAAACGCGATCAGGCCAGTATGCCTGACCAGAAAAAAATGCCCTGTTTGCAGGTCACGAAGTCGGGGCCGAAAATTGGGCGCTGCTCGCCTCCATCGCCACCTGCAGGCTCAACGACGTCAACCCGGTCGCCTACCTCGCCGAAACCCTCGACGCCATCATCAACGGCCATCCGCAGACCCAGATCGAGGAACTCATGCCCTGGCGATTCCGAAAAACGTCAAGCCCAAATCCACAGGCGATCCGCGAGGCGCTCACCCTAAGTTTTATCATTGACGGTCTGACTTGACGTCTGGCCCGAGGGCGGCGTTCGCTACTATTCCGAAACTTAAGGTTTCGCCCTACCGCGTAATTGGGGTCGGCTGTCTTAAGAGGGCCGCTGCCCAGGGTGCCTACTTCTTAACGCATTGGCGGACTGGTGCGGCCGAGCAAACTTCGCCCACGCCGCAGTCCAGGTCGCGTGAACAAGGTTTCGGCATTTGCGGTGGCTCCAGCGTGACGAAGGGCGTCCTCGGCTCTTCCCCCGGTCTCGCCGTTCTCGGGAGGAAGGCGCCGGGATCACCGAGCGACTTCACATATCGATAGAATGACCGAATGTCGCTCTCCGGCATGACGCGAACGTTGTACCAAGGCATCGGCGGCAATGTGCGAAGTGTCTTGATGTAGGTTACATACCCGTCTTCGCTAAGGTCTTGCGCGCTCCATCTCAGATTGCTTGCATAGGTTGTGCCCCACGGCCCCCGCCAACCTATTACTTTCCCTCTCAATGCCTTGGTGGGGTCGAGTGCGCCTTCGGCTTCCCTGTAGCCGTCAGTATGGCAGTCGTGACAGCTGCCGATGATGGAAACCAGCCGTCCTCTCTCGACAGACACCTCCTCTGCCGCAAACGCTGCCCCCGATGCTGTCAATATTGCTGAGCCAACCAGGAGCTTAATGAAGTGCATGGTAGCCTCCAGCGCCCTCACACCGCTCGCTCAAAGCCAATAACAACGTCGAGACTTTACCACAATTTTGAAAGTTGGGGTGGGGAAAGCAACGGATCGTTGGAGGCAATAGTCCCTAAGAGGCTCCTGGGACACTGTCGACAATCGCAGCACAGCACTACGTTCGACAACTGGGCGCTGCTCGCCTCCATCGTGGCCACCTGCAGGCTCAACGACGTCAACCCGGTCGCCTACCTCGCCGAAACCCTCGACGCCATCATCAACGGCCATCCGCAAACCCAGATCGAGGAACTCATGCCCTGGCGATTCCGGAAAACGTCAAGCCCAAATCCATAGGCGATCCGCGAGGCGCTTACGCTTCCACCGCAACGGTCTCGCTGCTTTCGCCCCTGCGCACCGAGATCAATTCGGGTCTGTCGCGAGGAACGGCCTATCCCGCGGACTGGCGTCCTCGCTTCACCGATGCCTATCGCCTGCAGGCCCAGGCCTGGATCCATTCAATACTCAGCGGAATTCCGGCCGGAGCAAGCTGCTGGACGGATACCGGGCTGCAATCGCCGCCGAGGCGGGTCTGCAATCACTATCAGAAGGGCGAAAGGCAGTTATTGGCGCAATGAGTAAGCCAGAACTGTACAAATAGCTGACGGCATTTGAAATCATAATGACCTCGGCAGCCGACTAATAATCTTCTTTTTCGGGCCCCTCCCGTCAGCGTGTTCCACGCAGCCGGTGCGCTGCTTCGGCTCGTCGCAGGGACACGTGCGTGTTCTGTAGGATCATTTCGCGAAACGCCTCGTTTGATACTGCAAAGTTGTACCATCGTGTCCAACATCAGATGGGACGCAGTCCCAACAAACATGCAGTTCAGACAGTCGATTACGCGTGTTTGTTGAAGTGGTGCTGTACCAAATGCAGTACCGGCCTTGAAACGGTTGATCCAGTTCGTCGCTCATCAGGCCATAAGCCGCGGGCGGCTGTGTACGGCAGGGCTGAACGAAACCTCATTCACGCTCCCTCGCTACTCCGTGAGCCCCCTCATTTCCTTTCTCGCAGCCTCAGTCCGGAACTCAAGGTATTTGGCCAAATCGGCGAGATGGACGCCCTTGGCACACTTCTGACTGTCCTCGATCCGCACGAGCGGAAGGGCAATTTCCCCCATGGAAATCTTTCGGACCAACTTCGGCGGCGTCAGGTGGGAGAAATAGTCTCGGCAGACCTCATCGATCGGGATGATGGCCTTGCCACCATACTGAGCCATCAAAAGCAGTGCTGTGTTCATTCCAGGTTGCTATCCCTGTTAGGAGCTTGGCAGACTAGCAAGCCGCCCAACGGGTTCAACGGCCGGGCAGGGGGGCGCGTGCAAAAGGGTGGGCGCGACCTAAGCAACGGCCGGGGCGTTCAAGTCGCTAGAGGGATACCGCCAATACAGTGCTGTGACCGAGTTCGTTTGCTGACGGGCTTCTTAATCGGCGCAAATCGGTCCGACTCCAACCTCCGCAACCAGTTCCAGCATAAATCACTAATAGTCGCGATCTGATCAAAGCCCCGCCGGAAAAAACGGCAAGGCTTTTCCCACGGCAGGTTCGGCGAAGCGCGGAAGGGCACTCTGCCGCCCAGAGTAAGCGGCCTGCACGGTGAAGACGAGAGGGACGCTTTTCCAAGCGCGGAGTTCGAATCCCTCCGAGCCCACCAAGTCGCCTCCCTGCAATGCTGGCCTGGACCTGTCAAATCGTCACGTTAATGATGTCGGTATCGGTGGTTGCGTGTCCCCGCAACCACTTCTGTCATAGTACGATAACCGTCTCGGTCTAACCGAGGCGGTTTTTTTGTGTGGCGAGTTTGAAAATGTCTGGATTGCGTGAGGCCGTGAGGCCGGGCATTAAGGCGCATATTTTGCGGGAAGGCCTTCATGAACCTCAATCATCGGCAGAATGCGCCGTGCAGCGTAACCATCCGGTGTGGACCGCGGCAGACGCCGTTTCGCGTGTTAGACTGCTTGGCATGGAGATCGACACCGACAAGATGACGCGTGCAGCGGTGGTGCTTCGACGTAGAAATCGGAAAACACGCTCGCGGCAACTCTGCACTACGCAGATGCGCGCCCATCTCCGGCCACGCAACATCGATCCGCAATTCGGAGCCATGTAGTGGTAGGTGGCGGCGCAGGACCGCTACATCGCCAGAGCCATTACCTGAGATAGTGGGTTTGAGGTGGTGGTAGAGGGAAGGGCGCTGGAAACTAACCTTCTCCATTTTCGGCAATTCGCCAACCGTCGCGATCTCGCGATTGAGCAGTGTCCTCCAGTCACTCATAGCCTGTCATCTCGAGATAGCCGCGCCCGGCATGGGTGCCCTCAAATCGGATCGGGCCTTCCCAATAGGGAGAGCGTGTGTCCATCCAGGCTTCTGGGTTTAGCGTCCGGATGGTCACATCCACTCCGTTTTCCGGCAATTGCACCCTCCAGCGGATCGGCACGCTACGTCCCGCGACTGCCGCCGTTTCGAGCGGCGTCACCCTTAGCGCGCCGGGGGCCTGCGGCTGCGGCCTGCCGTTGGCCTTGATCCATGTGGCCGATGTAAAGCCCGCGCCTCCGTCGCGCAGGCGAAAGCCCATCATCTTTTCGCCGCTGTCGAAATGCAAGGAGAACCAGTCCCACCCGGTCTGATCCTCAGCCAGCGGCTGCGAGGACCATTCGTGGTCCAACCACGCCTGACCGGACACCGCGATCACGCCCGCCGGAAGGGTCAGTGTACCGGTCACGTGGTAGAATGGTTGCGAGTAGTAATAGCTCGCCTGCCCCTTCTCGGATTTCACCGAGTAGCCCTGCACTCCCTGCGGCACCAGAGGGCCTTTGGCGTCCAGTGCCAGTTCGTAGGAAAACGCCTGTCCCGCCGCGTGCAGATCGAGCGCCGACAGCGCATCCGCCTCTGGCAGGGCCCGACCTGCCATCTGCCAGTTGTCAATCCAGGCCGCAAAGGGTGCAGCCGAAACCCCCGCCTGGCCGATGCCGCCCCGTGCCAGCCGTTCGGCCACGAATTGGTGCGTTCGCGTCGTCAGCCCGGCATGGCCCATCCAAAGCTGCGGACTGGACCAGCCGGACCGCTCCACCGGGGCCAGGGCGGATCGGAAAAGAGTCCATTGCACGCCATAGTCCGCTCCATCCGCAGCTTGCAGGTTGGCCGTCAAATACCACCATTCGATCCGGTAACCGGGGTGCGGGCCGTGGTCTGCCGGAAAGTTGAATGCAGTCCCCGGCTGCGGCACTGAAAACCCGTCAGCCTCTGTGCCAAGCCCAGCAAAACCCTGGCCAAAGGCAGGTGCGGCCAAGCTCATGTAGATCAGCAATGCTCTAACGCTCATGTGCAAATACCTTCAGCAAATCCGATGGCGAAAGATGCGCCAGCCGCCAGGCAGGCACGGCGGCTGCAAGTCCGGCCGCCAGCAACGCGAGCGCCGCCAGCCGCGCCCAGTCACCGGGAAAAAGGTGCATCGGCAGACGCCAGCCAAAAGCCTCCACATTCACCACCGCCAGTAGAACAAAGGCGAGCCCGATACCTACAGGCAGAGCGGCCAGCATGGTCAAGGCTGCCAACAACAAGCCGCGCCAAAGCTCCAGCCATACGAGGTGGCGGCGGGGCAGACCCATGGCCCAGACCGGCGCCAGTTGCGGTAGGCGCATCCCCGACAGGGTCATGAGGCTCGCAAACATCGCCAGCCCCGCGACTCCCAGCGTCAGCACATTCAGCGCGGCTGTCACTCTGAATGTGCGCTCAAACACTTTGAGCGAAAAGACCTTGATCCCGGCCTGGTCAATCACGTACTGCGCGGGCAGCCCGAATTCCGCCCGCAAACCCGCAGCCAGTGCTTCGGCCTTGCCGGGGGCAATCCGAATGGCATAGCGCAGGCGGGAGACGTCAGGATAGTGCTGGAGCAGTGTGTCGATCCCGATGATCACTTGGCCGATCGGGTTGCCATAGTCGGCATAGACGCCGACGATGCTGGCCCGCCAGCCACCGGGCAGCGTGATCTGGTCCCCTAAGCCCAACTCCTGGCGCCGCGCCAGTTGTTCGTTGATCAGGGCGCCGTCGCCTGTGGCGATCCGGTCCCACACCCCCGGCACTGCAGAGAGGATCGGCCAGTTGTCGCGATAGGTGCCATGATCGGCCACGCCGTATATTGCCGCGGGCTGGCCTGCGACCCGGCCCTCAATGCTCCAGATCGGCAGGACCGCGTCGCTGCGCTGGGCCAGCCAGTCGCGTATCGCCGTGGCCTCTGCTTCGGTGCGGGCGGTCACGTAAAGCTCTGAGGCGAGACGCTGATCGAGCCAGCCGGTGAAGGTCAGCCGAAAGCTCGACACCATCGTGCTGACGCCCACATTGACGGCCAGCGCAAGCAGCAGTGCCATTAGCGCCAATGACAGGCCGGGAAGCTGTTGACGCGTGTCGGCCCAAAACCATTCAGCCAATGGTCCACGCGCCAAGCGGCCGCCAAGGTGCAATATCCCCGTCAGCACGAGCGGCAGCGCCAGTGCCGCCCCCATCAGCAGTGCCGCCAGAAGCGCAAAGCCCGCCTCGAGGCCGGATCCGAAGTGTGCAATTGCCGCCGCCGTCAACAGGAGCACCATCGCAGCCACGCCTTGCGCGCGCAGGGCCCGCTCTGAAGCCCGCGCCCAGGCCCGAGGCTGGGCCGGCGCAAGCAGCGGCAGGTGCCATAGCCGCCAGAGGCTTTGTGCGGCCGCTACCAGCGTGCCGATTACCGCGATCGCCAGCCCCGCTGCCCACACTGCGGGGCGGATCGACAGCGTTCCCGGCACATCGGCCCCGTAAAGTCCGCGCAGGGTGGCGGCGACGTCGGGCAAAAGGGCCGAGGCGACTACATAGCCAAGTGCCACGCCCACCAATCCCGCGAGGAGGGCGAAGAACAGCAGCTCGGCGATCAGCAAAAGGACCAGCACGCGGGCCGGCAAGCCCAGTGCGCGCAGCGTGCGAAACACCGGGCGGCGCTGTTCAAAAGCCAGACCGATGGCGGAATGCACGATGAAGAGCCCCACCGCAAAGGCAAGAAAACCGAAAGCCGTCAGGTTCAGGTGAAAACTGTCGGTCAGCCTGGCAAGATCCCCCGTTTCACTCGGCTCGCGCAGGGTCAGGCCGGGGGCTGTCACCTCTAGAGGGGCACGGCCAATCGGTTGGTCCGGCCAGAGCAAAAGACGAGAGATCTTGTCCTTTGCCCCAAGCAAGACCTGCGCCTGCCCGATGTCGGTGAGGACTGTGCCAGGCGGCAAACCCTCGGCCACGCGCACGGGAGGTGTTGCTTGCTCGGTTAGTCGTGCCGCGGTTTCCGGAGTTGCATAGAGCACCCCGGGCGCCGTGATGAACGGCAATAGCTCATCACCCACTGCAACATCCACCTGCTGCGCCTGCGGCGGCAAAGTCAGTGGGTCAATGCCGAGGACGCGCAACCGCACATCCCCAAACCGCATTTCACCTTCAATCACCGGCGAAGCCAGCCAGCCTGCTCGCCGCAGTCTCACAAACACCTGTTGATCCATCCGGGTCCCGTCCTCACGCACCAGTTGCGCGAGCCGGTCCTGCCCAAGGATCGCCGCTGCATGGTCATAGCTCGCCCGCGCCTCACCGTTGATCGCCTGAATCGCTGACCACAACGCCGTTGCCAGCGATAGCCCCAAAAGCAGCATCGCCAGTTGGACAGGCCGCCTGCGCCAATGCGACAAGAGCGCTGACAACCCGGTCCACACCATCAAGCCAGCCGTCCCGCGTGCAGGTGAACGTGGGCGTTCAGCCGGTTTGCCAGACGGTTGGAATGGGTAACCATTAACAGGGCGGCACCCGTTTCAGCCACCAGCGACAGCATAAGATCGAGTACAGCGTCCCCTGTTGCCTCATCGAGATTGCCCGTGGGCTCATCGGCCAAAACCAGCCGGGGCCGAACGGCTAGGGTCCGCCCAATCGCCACCCGCTGTTGTTGCCCACTCGACAGCTGTTCAGGGTAGCGCGTTAGGACCTTGGCCAGGCCCAGCCGTTCAGCAAGGACCTTCAGCCACGCCGGATCAGGACGGCCGGCAAGTCGAGCCTGAAAGGCAAGGTTGGCTGCCACATCAAGCGAAGGGATCAGGTTGAACTGCTGGAACACAAGTCCGACTGTTCCCCGCCGCAGGGCGGCAAGGGCCGTATCGTTCAGTCCCACAATATTGGTACCGCCAAGGTGGATTTCTCCCGCATCAGGGCTGTCGAGCCCTGCAACGAGGTGCAAAAGCGTGCTCTTGCCGCTGCCAGACTCGCCGGTCAGCGCAAGGCTCTTGCCCGCCTCCAGCGAAAGATCGATCCCGTGCAGAACATGCAACGGCCCTTCGCCAGTGGGGTAGAATTTGTCGATCTGGTCCAGCCTCAGCAGCATGTTACTCCCCGGAGGCCCGCGTGCTTCTGACACGGCATGCCAGTGAAATAGCGCCAAACAACGACCCCTTTCATACAGCCTCCAAACCCACTGCCTTAATTGGACAATGGTTTTCTTCAGAGGCTCGCGTTTTGCATCTAACGCGACCTCCACTTGGAATTCGATGTACAATTACGATCTAGAGCGGTTCTCAGCTAGGCGGGATAGGCGTTGACCGTGCCGTCGCAACTCACTCTCCAAACGGAACTGGAGCGCTGCCTTCAATTCCTCAGCAGTGCCGATGCCGTTGCTGAAAAGCGCCATGATCATGCCTGCAGCCTGGTCACACTCAGGCGTGCTTGGCTCTATGCCAGCCTCACGGGAATACGCGATCAAACCTTTCGGGCAAAGAGTTCCTCTTCGATCTTTGCGCGGTTGTTTCCATACTTTTTTACCAGCCTGAGGGCATCAGCCCGTTCGAGATGGTGCTTCTTCATGAGGTACCCGACTTCATAGTCTTCGCCACCGTCGACCCGTGCTCTGTCTTGCGGACCACGCTTTGACTTGTCGTCTGCCATGACAACCTCCATGGGCGATCGCCTCGCCCAAACGTGTCAAGGATAATCCTCTAATCGACGGGGACAAGGACGTAGTCGCCAACCATGTCGAAACCGCACAACTCCGCGGTCGCAGGGATAAGCCGATCCCTTACGGGGAACGCTTTGCTCGTCCGCCGTTCGAAGCGTCGAGGTCTTCTGGGCTGGTACACGTTCTTGCGGCCGTGGGAGGAAGCTTTCCGCGCGACATCACGAATGGAGTCCCTTGATGCATCGAAGGTCGCCAAATAACCCGCTTCGGCTGTGGCTGCTTCCGGTTTTGCGTTCGCGAGCGCTTCAATCTCAATCAAGAACGGCATTTCAAACATGCCATCGTAGCCGAGAAAATGGAGGTATTGTCCGGCCTCGTCGTAGCTGCGGCTTCGGTTCGGAAAAGTCAGCGCCAAGGTTGAACATACCTCAAGCCGTCAAGAACCGCGTAGCGAACGTCTGTTGCAGGCTCGCGGCCTTGCGTCTCTTCGCATTGTGCGCGTTCAGAATTACGGCGGTTTCGAAGCTAAACTGCCACTCGCTTGATCCCGCTGCCCGGCCAGCGATGGAGCCGGGCTACTCCAGCACAGACTCTGCCCGTCGATCACCTCGATCGGCACGGACTCCAGACCGACATCGTCGAACAGCCGCGCATTTGACCGCGTTCGCCAAATTAATGGCCGGATCTTTGCGAAGCCTCCGCATTTTTGTGGGGGGAAGCCCTCCCAGCATCATCGTGATTGGACTTCACGATCGGTCGGAGTCACGCTGGCCGCAGGTATAAGAAGGATATGGGTGGGCCAACTATCGTCCGAATAGGAGGCTAAAATGAAGCACCAGACGCTTGAGCAACTGCAGATCGTCGCCGAGATCGATCAGGACTACCTGCGCCAGGCCATGTCGCGCAGCGAACGTCTTGAACGCTGGGCGGAGCTCCTTGAACGGAACCCTGACCGGCGACTCTCGACGCTACACCAAACCGAGTATCAGCCGGTTAGATCACGCGGGGCCATGCGCGGCGACGGCTCGCCGATCTCAGTAGCTTTCGAGGATCCTGTCCTCCGCGCCGCCGGGTTGGAAAGCGACAACTACGGCGAAGCGAAGCGGTTCTTCGAACTGACCGACAGGCAATTGCATGAGATCATCTGCTATTGTCATTTCGGCGCGACGGTGAGCGCCGTAACGGCCGCCCGTCACATCCGTGCGGCGATTGCCGGGAGACAGCCCGGCATGTTCGCTCGGATGCGTGAGGCGTTCGTCGGATAAAGCCGGAGCCGTTTCGCAGCATCATTTTTGAAGCGGCTCGCATGGAAAGCCGCCGCCGTAGCGCGGGCAAGCGCTCCCCACGCGGGGAGGCTGCGTTGCATGAGGGAGTGCGGCTTTCCGCAGGAGCACGCCGACGCCCCTCCTGCATCTTTTCCATCCGAACCGGAAAGATCCCAATGCTGCCAGTACATCCGTGGTCAGCGCCGTGGTTCAAAGGCTCGAACAGAGCGACATGCGCGCCGGATAAGCGCTATACATTCGCTGTCGAAAATTCGGTGCTTCATGGTGGGTCGAAGGTCGCGGACCTATGTCGATCGGGACCGGGAAAGCCAAATCGTGCCAAATTTTCGCGAACTGTATATATCTCTCGATGCACATTCAATCAAAGCTCGATAGGTTTGTCTCGTAATTGCGGATTAATATAGTCTGTTGTCGGCAAAATTAAGAGGGATGAATTACAATAAAATTGCTTATGACTCCGCCTTTCGGACGGCCAAAAGCGCCGATAAAAACGACTGATTTCATTTCAAATATTTTCGGTTTGAGGAATAAAAAATTTGGCACTCCTATCATTCGAGTGCCAAAGGGGCTATGTTAAGTGTTGCAGTCGCTCTATGTGCGGCGGCAGAAAGAACCCCCAATGAAATTCCGGCCACTCCACGACCGCGTCGTCATTCGGCGCGCGGAAGGCGATACCAAATCCAAGGGCGGGATCATTATTCCCGACACCGCCAAGGAAAAGCCTCAGGAAGGCGAAGTGATCGCCGTGGGCCCGGGCTCGCGTGACGAGAGCGGCAAGCTGATCCCGCTCGACGTCAAGGCCGGCGATCTCATCCTGTTCGGCCAATGGTCCGGCACCGAGGTCAAGATCGACGGCGAGGACCTCCTGATCATGAAGGAGAGCGACATTTTGGGCATCGTCGAGAAGATCAAAGCGGCCAAGAAAGCCGCCTGACCGGGCGATTTCCGATCCCGCAATTTCAAGACTGAACTGGACGTAAAATCATGTCTGCCAAGGAAATCAAATTCGCTACCGATGCCCGCGACCGGATGCTTCGCGGCGTCGAAATTCTGAACAACGCCGTCAAGGTGACGCTCGGCCCCAAAGGCCGCAATGTCGTCATCGACAAGGCCTATGGCGCGCCGCGCATCACCAAGGATGGTGTCGCCGTCGCCAAGGAAATCGAGCTTGCCGACAAGTTCGAGAACATGGGCGCCCAGATGGTGCGCGAAGTGGCCTCGAAGACCAACGACCTCGCCGGCGACGGCACGACGACAGCCACGGTGCTGGCCGCTTCCATCCTGCGCGAAGGTGCCAAATTCGTTGCCGCGGGCATGAACCCGATGGATCTCAAGCGCGGCATCGATCTTGCTGTGGCTGCTGTGGTGAAGGACATTCAAGCCAGGGCCAGGAAAGTCAAATCTTCGGACGAGATCGCCCAGGTTGGTACGATCGCCGCCAATGGCGACGCGTCGGTCGGCGCCATGATCGCCAAGGCGATGAACAAGGTCGGCAATGAGGGCGTGATCACCGTCGAAGAAGCCAAGACAGCCGAAACCGAACTCGATGTCGTCGAAGGCATGCAGTTCGACCGTGGCTATCTCTCGCCCTATTTCGTCACCGATGCCGAGAAGATGCGCGCGGAGCTGGAGGACCCTTACGTTCTCATCCATGAGAAGAAGCTCGGCAATTTGCAGGCGTTGCTGCCGATCCTCGAAGCTGTGGTGCAAAGCGGTAAGCCGCTGCTGATCATCTCGGAAGACGTCGAAGGCGAGGCGCTAGCAACGCTGGTCGTCAACAAGCTGCGCGGCGGCCTCAAGGTCGCAGCCGTCAAGGCGCCAGGCTTCGGTGACCGGCGCAAGGCGATGCTGGAAGACATTGCCGTGCTCACCGCCGGCCAGATGATTTCCGAGGATCTCGGGATCAAACTCGAGAACGTCACGATCGACATGCTCGGGCGGGCTAAGCGCGTGCTCATCGAGAAGGATACGACGACGATCATCGACGGCGCCGGCGAGAAAGCCACCATCCAGGCGCGCGTCCAGCAGATCAAGTTGCAGATCGAGGAAACGTCCTCGGATTACGACAAGGAGAAACTCCAGGAACGTCTCGCCAAGCTGGCTGGCGGCGTTGCTGTCATTCGCGTCGGCGGCGCGACCGAGACGGAAGTCAAGGAAAAGAAGGACCGCATCGATGATGCGCTGAACGCCACTCGTGCAGCCGTGGAAGAAGGCATCGTTGCCGGCGGCGGTGTTGCGCTTTTGCGCGCCAAGGCAGCTTTGACTGAGCTTACTGGCGCGAATGCTGACATGACGGCAGGTATTTCGATTGTGCTGAGAGCACTTGAAGCGCCGATCCGCCAGATTGCCGAGAATTCCGGCGTTGAAGGTTCGATCGTCGTCGGCAAGCTCTCCGACAGCAAGGATCACAATCAGGGCTTCGACGCCCAGAACGAAGTCTATGTCGACATGATCAAGGCCGGTATCGTCGACCCCGCCAAGGTCGTTCGGACGGCCCTGCAGGATGCCGGCTCGATTGCCGCGCTCCTGATCACCGCTGAAGCAATGATCGCGGACATTCCGCAGAAGGTTTCGCCCGCTATGGGTGGCGCGGGAGGTATGGGCGGAATGGGCGGAATGGACTACTGAGCGGCGCCTGAAACTATAGCCAGGACGACGGAAGGCCAGCGACGCGGGCACATGCGAGCCGATATCTCGGCGATCATCGGTTCGCTCGACATCGTGTTCGGGGAGATCGATCGATAGGCCGCTCGAGGACGCGCTCGGTAACGGGCCCGATACGGCGGCTCTCCGCGAGAGAGCCGAAGCGGATTTCGCGGCGCATCAGGCATGATGGGATGCGGCTGCCGAGAAGACCGGCTACACCGCCGCGCACAAGGCTGGCGAGCGGACTGAGCATCTGCTGGAAGCGTTCTCAACCACCCCCGCCACTACCCTCGCTGGTGTAGTGGGCAAGCTCGATGCCGTGTTGCGAGAGGGCGAGGCCTGGGAGGAATGCTCAGAATTCCCTTGGCCGCAAATCCGCTCGGCGTTCAGCGATCTGATGCGCATCGCCGACCCGATGATGCCGGAACAGTTCTTTCACGGCGAGCAGCGATCCAAGGTTCGCAGGCCGTGGGCTGGCTGCTGTATCCGAACCTGACAGACGACGATCGAGGCGAGATATCACATAGGGCTGCCATCAGGGTTGCTACTGGCAGAACGCACACTTTCTCCCCGTTGCGGGCGGATTCGAGATCGGTCGTGGCTGGGATGCTT
>NZ_JAMYVK010000070.1:0-27481 GCF_040323975.1 Mesorhizobium sp. M0019
GTCGCGCCTGAAGTTTTCCCGCATCTCCAGCGGTGGGGCGACGAAGCCGGCCGGGCCGGGCACACGGTCCAGCGGATCGCCGTCGCCTACGAGGCGGCCGGCGACGGCTTCTGGCTGGCGCGCTGGTTGCGGGCGCACGGCATCGAGGCCTATGCCATCCATCCCTCAAGCGTTCCGGTGTGCGCGAGCACCAGCGCGCCAAGACCGATCGTCTCGACACCGAGCTTTTGATGCGCGCTTTTCTCGGCTGGCTGCGTGGCGAGAAGCGCCATTGCTCCATGGCGGCAATCCCGACACTCGAAGAGGAGGACGCGCGGCGGCCGAACCGCGAGCGGGGGACCCTGGTCGGCGAGCAGACGCGGCTCATCAACCGCATCAAGGCGATCCTCGCCCGCTTCGGCGTCCGCAGCTTCCGGCTGAGCCTGCGCCAGGCGGCGGACAGGCTGGAGAGCATCCGAACGGCGGAGGGAACGCCGCTGCCGGACAACACCCGCGCCGAGCTCTACCGCTTCCTTGAGCGGCTCAACCTCGTGCGCGCGCAGATCCGCGCCATCGAACAGGAGCGCCTGCGCCGGCTGGCGGCGGCTCCGGCTGCGGCGAACGGCCCGCACGCGATGGTTCGCCTGCTCGCGCGGATCATCGGCATCGGCGTCGAGACCGCCGACATGCTGGTCAACGAGATGCTGTCGCGCAAGCTGCGCGACCGCCGCGCCGTGGCGCGCTACGCCGGCCTCACGGGGTCGCCGGACGAGAGCGGCAATACCCCTCGGGTCGGTTGAATACCTAGAAAATCAACGGCCCTCTCCACCAGTCGAGCCCGAAGTGCTGACTTCGCCGAGAGTACCAACTTTGGGACAGAGCCAGTCAAGGTGGCACGAGTTTTGAGCTGCCCGGGTACAAAGCAAGGGAAGCTGCCGAATAGCTTCCTGTGGTGCGAAACGCAACGGATGAAATGAAGGAAAGCAGACAGCATGTCAGATCTGATACGGATCCTTGTGAGGATAATTCTCACCACACAAACGCCGGTCACGAGTTTGAAGCCGCCTTTCTGAACTCAACGTGCCGAGGGTGTCACGGCACCCGGTTTTCCTCTCAGGGGCGAACTCTCAGCTCTTGAGCGTTCCGCCGTGGGCCGAGCCTCCGCTCGGACGCGTAAAAGCGATCGAAAGGTGGGTTGGTTCGGCTCTGCATTCGCGAGTGGCCGATGGCCGACACCACGATGAGGTTGGCGTCTGGAGGACTATATGAACAAGCATGGAAGCTTAGTCTCGGAAGCAAATGCAACGCGCATTCACCAGAACGACACTTCTCTCGCCCTCTTCGGAGGGATTCCTACAGTGCCGGCCGGGCGAGTTGTCCCTTGGCCAGCCGCCAAACGCAAGCATCTGAAGGCGCTCGCCAGTGTTGTCAAAAGCGGCAAATATCATCGAGTTAATCACCCTATTGTCACTGAGCTCGAAAAGCGCCTAGCGGAGTGGTCGGGCAACTGGTCTGTGCGCGCTGTTGGAAGCGGCACAGCCGCTATTCACGTGGCCCTCGACTACTACCGGAATCGAGGCCGCCGAGCTGTCACCTCGGCTTTGAACTGGCCAGGAGCCGTCGGCCCCATCGCGATCAGCGGACTCGAGCCGGTGTTTGTCGATGTAGAGCCAAACCTTGCGGGGGTTGATCAGAAGATGGCGGCCGCTCTCATCGAGCCCGGCGACGCGGTGGTGCTCATAACTCATCTGTTCGGAAATAACATTTTGGTTCCGGATCTTAGGCTGGCTGCGCGAGCGAGTGACGTGGCCATTATTGACGATGTTTGTCAATCGATTGACGTTGCGAAAAACATTGTCAATGGATCTTACTTAGAGACCGACGCACTTGCTCTTTCAGGAAATGGGGCCAAACACCTCGGAGCGGGTGAGCTTGGGTTTGTTCTGACAAGGGACCCTGCTCTGATTCACCATGTCGATAAGGTTTCGCTGACAAGCTCGTCGCGATGTGGAGCTAGAATTTTCTCCCCGAGTTCGAAAGGTTACAATTACCGACCCAACGTATTCTCTGCTGCTATAGCCAATCACAGGCTCAAGCGCCTAGACCGGCAGCTCAAAAAGAGGCGAAGCAACGCAATGTTCCTCTGGCAGGAAATTGGCCATCTCTCAGGGCTTCTGCCTCTTTTCGATCCAGCAGTTGATCAACAATCAATGCTTAGTCTCCCGCTGCGTCTTGAGCCGGAAAAGCTCGGTTTTCTAGCTGGCCCTTCGGCCAGGGATTTCATCGTTAAGCTCCTTCAAGCCGAGGGAGTTCCGGTCATGGTTTGGCTAACGAAGCCCGTTTTTGACTATCTCCCGGATGTCAGCAAAAGATGGTCAAGGACCGATTTCCCAAACACGATGATGCTACTGAACACTATGTTTTGCGTGTCGGAGATCGCTCCGCCAAACGGCGCAGAAGTGATGAAATTGTACGCAGCCGCATTTCAAAAGGTCTGGGCAGCGCTTCCAAATCTAACCTCAAAATTCCCTTAGATCGTGTGTTTGGCCAGAGGGCAGGAGGGCGAGACGATGGACAGCTTAATAAAGGGCTTTCTGCCATATGGCTTTTCAATTGTTGTGAAATTCGGCGGGAGCATCATGCGTGATCTTGCGGTGTGTAAGCTTGCACTGGCTGAACTTGAGCGTCTCGCCGGTGACGGCCATCGAATACTACTTGTTCCGGGCGGCGGCATCCCAGACAAAGCAATTGAAATGATTGATGCGGCCAAGCCATTGGAGTCGTCTACGGCGCATCATGCGTGTGCGCTAGCACAGGACCAAACGGGGTATTTGCTTGCGGACGCCGCCTTCTCTTCCAAGCTTGTTCCATCGGCCAGCCTAGGTGAGTGCCGAACTCTCGCGAGAGTCGGAAAGATTCCAGTCCTGCTACCTTCCCGTTTGCTGTTTGCAGCTGATCCAGTGGAATGGAGTTGGGATGTTACATCCGACGCCGTTGCCGCGTGGGTCGCTTGGCTCACCGGAGCACCACGGCTGGTGATTTTGACAGATGTTGATGGCGTGTATCGTGGTGGAGCAACCGAAGATCCCGCTGCACTTATAGAGCAGATCGCTGCTCAAGATCTTGTCCTTCTCGGCCACACGTCGGTTGACGCGTGCGCGGTCCAGTTCATGGCACAGAAACGCCTCCCCGGCGTGGTGATTAACGCTCGTCATTCTTCTCGTCTCTCCGATTGGCTCGAAGGGAAGCGCGTTAAAGCGACCAATATCACCGTCGGAAGCAGGAAAGCCTATATCGCAACCGAGGATCTGGGGGGGGCGGCATGATGCCCTCCACGGCACTAGTAGTTTATGGCCCAGAAGTCGCTCGCTCCGGAATCACGTGGCTGCTCGACGAGTTTATTCGCAGGCGAACCGGCTTGGAACTCGCGGAGCGATTCTTTTCAATCCACAATCGTAGATCGATCGATGCGTTTTATACCCTGACACATTCCACCGGCGGGAACCATTGGCCATTGGTGCTGGACTTGTTCGACATGCGTCCGGTTTGCGCCACAATCTGGAGCGGACCTAATGCGCTGCACCTATCGCAAGGACTAAAGGGTAATACACAGCCGGCCCATGCTAGAAGCGGCACCGTACGTAGTCTCTTTTTTTGCGACAATCCCGTGACGAACCTCCTCCATGTGAGCGACAGTCCAGAAGTAATGCAGGCCGAGCTGGCAATACTTCGGCGCCAATTCTTGGGCAACGAAGTAGCCGCTTGGAATTCCCTCGATACCGGCCAAATCGCCCATTCATCTTTCCAGATGTTGTTACACGTTCTTGGCGACAGGGGATCTGTGCCGATGCCGGACAATGGGGGTGATGGTAGCGCCTTTGCTCACGCGAGATCAAGTTACGGCAAAGCACTCCTACTCGCATCAAAGAGGGGCCTGACAACGGCCGTCCACCGGTACCTTCAGGGGGATCGAGCCGGTCTAGAAGGTATTGTTCAGCATGCGTCTGTCCGCTCATCTTGGGATCGCCTCGTTCTTGAGGCCGGTCTGTTTTCAATGCCTCTTTGGCATTCCCTGCTGAAGCGAACCGTCGATGCCGTCGAGCCTGAATCAGGTAGCGACGACTACCGTATCCATCTGGGGGAGCACATATGAGCGAACTCGATAGTATCAGGACAATGCTTCGGACAAGCCAACAAGGCAACTTTCCGCGCCATTTGCAGGAATTCGGGCTTGATCTGATCGTACTGGAAGGGGTTTTTCCTCCTGAGAGTTTCGAGGGTTGGCGTTGGATCAGCGAGAATTTCCCCCCATTCGCCGGGAAGACCATATTGGAAATCGGCTGCGGCTTCGGTCTTCCCGGCCTTCTGTTGGCAAAAAGTGGTGCGCGGTCGTTAGTAGCTTGCGACATCAACCAGAGGGCGGTCGCGAACACATTGGAGAATGCGAAAAGAAACGGCATCAAGAACGTGGAAGCTATCGAAAGCGATTTATTCACAAACATCCCCCGTCGCAGGAGATTCGACATTGTATTTTGGAATTACCCGTCGAACTTCGCTGCAGAAGACTACAAGTATGTGGATGACATCGAATGTGGCGCGATTGATCCAGGGTATAATTTGCTCAAGCGCTTTTTGTCGGAAGGCCCAAATTTCCTTACAAAAACAGGTCGTATCGTTCTAGGATTCGGGACTAATGCCCGTGACGATCTCCTTGAACACATTGCGGCTTCGAATGATCTCACAACTGTGATGCTGCGGTCCGGAACCTATCCCCACGTGAAGGTAGTTTACAGGCTGTTCTCAATATCCAAGAAGGATATAAGGATATGATTTCCGACCTGATGCACACTGGATTTGTCGCTATTTCGCCCAATCGGTGCAAAGATAGTTGGGTGGCCGGCAGCAGCGTCCTTTCGCAATTCATCCATCGTGTGCCGAGTGATGTTGACATTCATCATGTCAATTTGGACGCATTTACGGAAGCTGTGGACAAGGATACAAGGGCTCTGGCGTACGCCGGGTTCTCCATCGCTTCACAGCGACCTGCCGGCGCGGAGTTGGAGATCGTGTTTTTGAGGTCGAACGGGACCTTGGCGCTGAATTGGGTTCTCGAAGAGGAACGACCAACGGCGTTAGTTGATGATCCGCTTCTTGGGACACGGGCGAGCTTCGCGGACGTCATCGCGCGAAAGATTGAGATGTACTTGGAGGACCATCATTCGAAGCATCGGGATGATCTGCTTGCACTCCTGGATCATTCCGCCTTAATGGCTCCCGAAATCAGCCGGGACAAATTGGTTGCTATGATTTCCGCGCTAGTCCAGGGCTCGCAGGACACGGGTCAAATCCAATCTTCTTGCCCGCACAGATGGATATCTGACCACATTTGGCCAGTCACGGAACGATCTTTCATAGACTAGACTAAGACTATACATGTGAACCTAAAGGTCGGCACATGAGGTCTGCTCGGCCGCTCTGACAGAACTCCTGACGGACGAGAGAACTTCGTCCACGGCTTGATCCGATAGCGGAACCTTCATCCATCATGTCGCTCACCGAACCATTCATTGGCTTTCCGGCTTTCCGCAAGCTTCCGGCTTCGCCAGATTGGGGCGCTCCCTTTTGCGTCGCCTCTTCCCCTTACGCGTGATCATATCTGCCGTTGACAAGAGCAGGGTGTTGCCGCCTGTTCGGCTCAGTCGGCGAACAATTCCCTGTAACCTGCGGTCGCCATCCAGTTCGCTCTCTCGAGATTGCTTCGCGCGGCTTTCCGCGCGCGCTCCGGTTCTTCCACCGGATCGATGCCGAGGATGATCTGAGCCATCTCCTCATAGCTGGCGTTGTCGGCAGATGCATCGACAAACCTTAGATAGGTCCTGAAGTGCTCCCTATCGTAGGTGGTCAGGCTGTCGGACCAAGGGACTTCCTCTTTAAGGCCTGGTTCAACGTCTGGGTATTTCACCATCACATCGGGCTCCGGAAGTAAGAATCGGAAGTCGAGAATTTCCTTCGACACGCGGGCTAAGCGGAGAGGAAACATCGTCTCCAAGACGAGGTCCCGATTAAGGTCCGCAAGCCCCCGCTCGAGGCGATGTGCGCATCTGCGGGGCAAATCAGGCCCAGGTTAGAAAGGAATCGGAAAAAGGCTCAATACCATGCGGCTGCACATCTGTTTTCGAGGACTGCTCGGACAGGGCTTCGTAAAGAACCTCCAACAGGATGAGAAGCGTAGTCGGTCCTGCGCAACCGCTCCCGCGAACTCGGAATCAGCTCAAAATCGTCTTTTGATCCGCGTCATGACGACGGGGCTTGACCAATCCCCGCTGCTTGACTCGCCGACCCATAGTGCAGATTGCCTGCGTGTTTCGGCAATTCCCGGACACAGCCCTGGAGTGTACCCCACCCCTGTCCGGCTTTTGCGAAATGCGCAGATTGCCGGCAATCGAAAAGGCCCGACAGCAGTTGACACCCTCTTTCGAGCCACGGCAGGATCAACAAAGTGGTCGCTTCGCATCCTCGAGCTATTGCGCTGATGATACCGTCTGGACCCAGCACCGTTCCGGCTAGGCCGTAGCTTGCCAAATAGGCTAAAATGTCTGTTGCGGCGGGTGCTCGTCGAGTTTACTCACGCTCGTCCCCCTTGCCTGATCTCATCTCCGGTGCTGGGGGCTGGCAGCAAGCACCAGGTGGCGCGGCTCGACCTTCGCAGGAAACGCGGCGGTTCATGTTCGCCGCCTCTGGCTCGAGCACGTGCCCAAGGTGAGATTCGGGTATGGCGTCGAAACTGGCCGGATTAGCCTAGTCAGGCGTTCAAACTTCCCTCACCTGCAGACACTGGCAGAGATATTCGCTCAGCAATACTACAGGCGGAACATGCATCGCCGACCCGGACTGTGGCCAAGCTCCAGCCGAGGTAAACAAGACCGCCTCGTCGGCAGTCTGAGCGATCGGGCAGTCCGCGCGGGTCGTAATGGCAATCGTATATGCTCCGGTTTTGCGCGCAATTGCCAGAAAAGCCCTGGTTTCCTCAGTGTGGCCAAGCGAGGAAACGCCAAGAGCAAGGCCCGACGAGCCAAGTCTCCGCGCAAGAGCGTGAGACATGGTGGCGGACCCCGAGGAATGCGCGGGGAACCCTAGCCAGATCAGCCGCATGGCCAAAATATCAGCGCAGACTGAAGACGGCCCCGCGCCAAACACTTCGACGCGACGGGCCGCTCGGACGCGGTTGGCAAGCCCAGTAATTTGAAGATCGTCAAAACCTCGAGCGGACGCGGCAATTGAGCTTTGTAAAGCAGTACTGAGAGCGGCGACCCCCGGTGCTACGTCTATATCTTCTGGTGCGGCGCGTTCAGCCAGCTCAATCAGCATTACCCGCTCAATGTCGCCGCTGAGCGCAATCTTAAACTCGCGGAATCCCGAGAGTCCCAGCCTTCGGCAAAATCTTATTATTGAAGCAGGCCCAGTTGCGGTGTCGTGCGCTAGGTCGGCGATAGACATCGTTAGAACAGCCTTCGGATCTTGCTCAATATGCAGAGCTATACGTGCGAGCGCATTCGGAGCCGTATTGATTACATCATGGATCATGTCTAGCAGTGATTGCTGTGTCCGTCGGGGCTCTTGCATACTGTCCTAAGGTGTTCGATTCAATTGGAACTCAACTCCCCTACCCGAAGGCAAGGGAAATCCCCTGAATAACTCGAGTCTGCTGCAGGTGCATTGACGCAGATCAAAGACAAGTTCGATGCCGGATTTCCGGCCTGCTTCGTTCGCGGCGGCAGCCATTCCGAGCACCACGCTTTAGATGTCAGTGCGGATTCCGACGACAACGGCGTTCCGACCCAAAAACCGGATTCTCCATCGGTGTCCGCGAATTTCTGGTACACGCATTCCAGCTGGAGCACAGGTTCATGCCGACCTGATGGCAAAGTTTGTGTAAGCCAGCCAAGGTGGCCCGCTGTGTGGCAGCCAGATCGACCAAACATCGCATTCTCCAGCGGCGCAAGTCCCCCGGACGAGGCCGGAGTCGCACCTTTCGGGGGCCAACCTGCTCCGCTGAGCCCTCCGTTGGTCCTAGCGCTTTAGGTCTTGTGCACTCTTACGATTGACTGGGTCTGAGCCACTCCCACGGCTACGAAGACGAACCCACCTTGGCGTTCTTCACCTATGTAACGCAGTATCGGCGCAGATTGGTTCAAGCTGCAAGATGGATGCGATTGCGCCCCGCCATCTTGGCGGAATAGAGAGCCGTATCAGCCCGAGCCAGCATATCTCGGTGGTGGTGTCGCCCGCGCGAGCAGTAGCGACTCCAGCCGAGAAGGTGTATCCAAATTCTAACTTCTCCCTGAGCGGCCGTGAGTTGCGAACACAGTTGAGCATCCTTGCGATGATCAGCTCCGCTGCAGCAGCTAATGTGTTTGGCAACACCAGGACGAATTCTTCTCCGCCCACGCGGCGAAACAGTCGGATCGTCTTACCTCTTTGTTCCCCCGGTCGACGAGTGCCGCCCTGAGACCCTCGATAAGGGATGCATCTTCGGAGTAAAGAGGACGCCCTATCGGCACCTACGCAAACTGTTGTTGAACGACCTGGCTGCAGCGCCGAGGCGCCCAAGATCGCGATCTTCAACCAGGCGCACGCCGTCGAGCTTGTTCCGCTTGAGGCGGTGCGCAAACTTTTTCAGCCGCCAATCGAGCTTCCGGCCGCGCCGATCGAGCCATTCGTCGGCGGCTGACGGCAACCCAAGTTTCGAAACGATCGGTGCGGCCACCGGCTCGGGCAAGAGATAGCTGTCGAAACGACGGTACGCGGAAGACCGTTCCACCCACACGTCCCCAGAACGCAGCTTGTTGCGCAAATGGGCGAGCATTGCCGTTTCATAGAGCGGACGATTGATCTTGCCATCCGGGCCGATCACCAGCTTGCGCCAGTCCTTCTTGAACGGCATCGGCGCATCGGGGGGAACATCGCGTTTGCCCGATCTCTTCAGTTCGCGGAGCATACGGATTCCGGCGATCGTGCGGGCGCTTCTCCGCCCGCCTTTGAATTCCAAGGCCTCGATCAGCGTCGAGGCGAACGCCAGATCGACCTGCTCAGTCTGGAAGAGAAGATCGATACATCCTCAGCCGCAGGCGAGCTCGTGTTCCGTGTATTCGGTGCGATCGCTCATTTCGAGCGACGGCTGATTTCCGAGCGCACGAAAGATGGCGTGGCTGCAGCACGGGCGAAAGGGAGACAACCCGGTCGGCAACCGCTCGACATGTAAAAGGTCGAGGCCGCCATCAAGCTGATCAAGGCCAACATGTCGCCGACCGAAGCTGCGAGGCACTGGGTCTCGGCCGATCGACCGTCTATCGCCGAAATGAGGCGACTGGGCATCAGTCGGCCAGCGCAGTGAGCACTTCCGACGCTTTGCAAACTCTCGCTCTGGGAACTTCAAGGGCAAAGCGTGACCCGTTTTCGTCGTTGACTGCTCAATTGGGCCGACCGCTACGCCTGGAAGGCTGACGTTGCTGGGTCGGCTGGACCAGTCTCTGGAAGGCGGCGTGCAATTTCGTGTGCCAGGCGCTTATCGTTCGCTCGGCTTTTCGCAGTACCATCCAGTAGGGCAAGCTTTGCTGACATTCATCAAAGTGCGATGGGCCACGCTCTTCAGCCTTGTTCGGGCTTCCGGCGGGCGGCTGCAAGCATCGCCTGACCGACGCGCCGGTCGCCTTGGGCGTTCAGCATTTCGCCGGCATTGCAGATATCACGTGCCTCCTTGTTCTGGCTGAGCTTGGCTTTGCCTACAAGGCGGGTGATCTCGATCTCCAGGCCGATGATCGCCTTCACCATAGTGTCGATGAAGTCCTTCGGTGCGTTACCCATCTTCCATGGGACAGGCTCAGTCGCCTCGTGCCTGTGAGTCAGTTTGGCGACATTGCGGCGGACATAGCGTTCGTCGTCGTGGATTGTGATCCGTCCATATGCATGTGCGACGAGGTAGTTCCAGGTCGGCACCTGCTTGTGGAACTCCTGCTTGCTCGGATACCACCGCGGCGAAATGTAGGCGTCGGCGGCGCGGAACACCACGAGCACCTCATCGCCGGTCGCCACGTCCTGCCAAACTGGATTGTTGCGTGCGACGTGGCAGCGAAGGGTACCGTTTTCTCCCTGTGACGTGTCGAGTTCGAAGGGGATGTGATCGGCGTCGAGACCGCTCCAGCCATGGTTATCAGAACGCCGAGTGCGTTGTTCTCGATCAGTTCGTAAAGGACTTCTCGGCTCGGTTCATCGAAATGAGCGGGTAAATACATGACAGTTCCTTTCACTGGCCGCCGGGTTCGCTGTTCACCGGCTGGCATCCGATGGCAAGCGTTCCAACGCGGCGGCGATCTGGCGCTTCGCTGCTGAGGGCAGAGGCAGGATGGGACGCGGGGGGTCGGCACGGCAAATGTCGAGCAATTCGGCAAGTGCATAGACGACGCGAAGGCTCGAGAACTCCTTGAAGAGGCTCCAGAGCGGCGCAAGCGTGGCATCGATCCGTCGCGCTTCGGCCGCATCGCCCTGTTGCGCCGCCGTGACGATCTTCACGCAGACCTCGGGCAGGAAGCCGGCGAGGACGCTGTACCATGTGTCGGCGCCGGCGATCATGGCCTCTGCAGCGTTCCAGTCGCCGCTGTAGCCGATCGAGAACCCTTCCGGCACAGTGCGCCTCTGGTCGGCCAGATGGCTCTTGATCGCATCGCCCTTGTCTGTCGGATTCTTGATAGCGACAATCCCACCCACCTTTGCCAGGCGGCTGACGAGTGCTGGGGTGAAATGGAAATGCGTCGTTCCTGGATTGTCGTAGACGACGATCGGCAGGCCGCTCTCGCACGCCACCGTCGAGAAATGTTCGAACACCTCGTCCTCAGTGAGCGGGGTGTAGGAGGCGGCCGCAAGCAGCCCCGCGGCAGCTCCAAGGGCCTTGGCGTCCTGCGCGAACCTCACTGCTTCATCGGTGCGCAACGCGCCCACACCCACCACGACCGGCGTTCGCCCGGCGATTTCGTCCAAGGTCTCGGCGAGCGTCCGTCGCCGTTCCTCGCGCGACAGATACATGTAGGTGCCGGTGCTGCCGAGAAGACCGATGGAGTCGACCTGAGCGGCGCCAAGCCGAGCAATCAGCCTGCGCAGAGCAACGGTATCGACGCGGCCGTCACGATCGGCGGGCGTGATGGGAAACGCGGAAAGACCGCTCAAGAATGCCATGGCAAGGCTCCAGGTTTGTGCGTGAGCGCAGGACTGGCCGGACGACAGGTCATCACAAGGCGTCCAGAGCCCGCCGCAGGTCGGCGATTAGGTCATCGGCGTCTTCAAGACCCACCGAGAGACGCATGAGGTCCTCGCCGACTCCATCGGCCAGATGCGCATCCTTGCGGATCGGCTGACGAGCACGGGTCAGGCTTGCCGGATGATAGATGAGGCTGTCGGCATCGCCGAGGCTGACAGCCCGGGTGATCAGGTTGAGCCGGTCCATCATCCGCCGCGCGCCCTCGAACCCAGCGTGGAGGCCAAAGGCCAACATGCCCGACCCTTGGGACATCTGCTTTCGCGCCGTCACCTGATCAGGGTGCGAGTCGAGGAAGGGATAACTCACCCATGCCACCGCCGGGTGCGCCTCGAGCGCCTGAGTCACCGCAAGGGCCGTGGCGCTGTGCCGTTCCATGCGCAGCGTGAGCGTCTTCAGACCGCGCAGGATCAGGAAGGCTGACATGGGCGAGAGCGCTGCGCCGGTGATGTAGCGCAGGCCCGTTTCGTGCAGCGTGCGGAGCGTTTGCGCGTCGCCGAGAATCGCCCCACCAAGGGCATCGCCGTGCCCATTGATGTATTTGGTCAGCGAGTGGAGCACGAGGTCTGCCCCATGTTCGAGCGGCCGCTGGAGCGCGGGGGAGGCGAAGGTGCTGTCGACTGCAACCTTTACACCGCGCGCGTGGGCGCGCTCGGCAATGGCAGCGATGTCGCAGATGCGGCTCAGCGGATTCACCGGCGTCTCGAAGAAAACAAGCCGGGTCCGCTCGGTGATCGCGGCATCGAGATTGTGAGGATCGGACAGGTCGACCGCGACGACCTTGATGCCGAAGCGGGGGACCGCCTGTTCGACCATGGCAAGCGTGTTCGCATAAAGCGTCCTGTGGACGATGAGTTCATCGCCTTGGGACAGGAGCGACAGGATCAGCGTCCCGAAAGCCGCCATCCCCGAGGCAACGACCAGACCTGCCTCGGCTCCTTCCAGATTGGCGAGCCGTTGCTCGAGGATCTCCGTCGTCGGATTGTATTCGCGCGCATAGAGCCTTCCGCCAAGCGCGGCGGCGGCCTCGTTCGCTGCCACGCTTTCGAATCCATAGGTCGAGGTCAAGAAGACTGGCGGCTGAACGGCATTGGAAAAGCCGGCGGGATCGTAGCCATGATGGATCGCCCGAGTGGCGAATCCGGGACCGGTGTCGTTGAGCGACCGCGTGAGAGCATCGGTTTCCGATTGATAGGAGCGGGTCATTCGGCCTCTAAGATCTTGCTTGGGTTTCCGAAAGATTGACGGCAAACTGGCCCATGTGAAATATCCAGTTGGCGATGAATGAAATGGTCCAGTCTTCAAGTGCCGGTTCTGCAGGTCGCACGCACGCGATGGGTGCACGCCAGATCTACGAGGCTCTTCGCGAGCAGATCCTCGGAAGTGTCTACGAAACCGGCAGTCAGCTGCCTTCCTCCCGAGGCCTCGCAAATGACCTTGGGGTTTCGCGAACGACGGTGACGGTCGCCTATGAGCAACTGGCCGCGGAAGGTTTCATCGACGTCCGTAAAGGCGCACGACCCCGCGTTGCATCTTCGTTGATCGGTCCTGAGACAAGCCGCACGCCTGCGAAACGGGTCGGCTCGGTTCTTCTGTCCGCCTATGGCGGCCGACTGCGCGTCACGCCGCCCTGGCCGGATTATCTGCCGACTGGGCTGAAGGTCGATTTCCGCTATGGCGACCTGGCGTCGTCAGACTTCCCCGCATTGGTCTGGAAACGTGCGATGAACGAGGCGATGGGGCAGCGCCCGTTGCGTCTTGCCTATGACGATCCTCGCGGCTCGCGCCGGCTGCGCCAGGCGCTCCAGGGCTATCTCTGGCGCGCCCGAACCCTGAGCTGCGACCTCGAGCAGATCATCATCGTCAACGGTTCGCAGCAGGGCCTCGATCTGTGCGCTCGCCTGCTTCTCGATCCCGCCGACCGCTTCGTCATCGAGGACCCGTGCTACAGGATGGCGCGTCAGGTCTTTGCCAGTACGGGTGCCTCGCCCATCCCGGTCACCGTCGACGAGGACGGGATAAAGACGGAGTTGCTGGCGGGGATCGGGGCGCGACTGGCCTATGTCACGCCATCGCATCAGTTTCCGCTGGGCGGCGTCATGCCGATCGCGCGCCGCACCAGCTTCTGGAATGGGCGCGGCACAACAACGCCTATGTGATCGAGGACGACTACGACAGCGAATATCGCTACGACATCAATCCGGTCCCTCCGCTGCACAGTCTCGAGGACCACGGGGCTGTCATCTACCTCGGCACGATCTCCAAGACGCTCTCGCCGATGCTGCGCATCGGCTACCTCGTCGTCCCGCCGGAATTGCAGGAGGTCTTCGCAACCGCCAAACAATTCGCGGACCGGCATTCGCCGGTGGCTGAACAGGAGGCGCTGGCCTCTTTGATCGAGAGTGGCGGCTACGAAAGCCATGTGCGCCGCGTGCGCAGGCTGAACGGCGAGCGTCGGGAGACGTTGTTGGGCGCCTTGCGGCACAGCTTCGGCGATCGCATCGCTGTCCAGGGAGCAGATGCCGGACTGCACGTCGCCGTTTGGTTCAAAGACCTGCCACGATCGCAGGAACCGGCACTGGTCGAAGCCGCCCGACGTGCGGGCTTGGGGCTACACCTGATCTCGCCGCTATACGAACAGCCATCGGACGAAGGCCGCGCGGATCGCGTCGGTCTTGTCATGGGATATGCCGCCTTGAGCATTAGGCAGATCGGGAAGGGCGTTGAGGTCCTGCGAGAGGTTGTCAGGCAGGTGCAAGACGCGATGCCGGCGCGGAACAACTGAGACAGGGGGAGGTCGAAAGCAGGCGCTGAAAACGGTCCGAGGGGGCCCCGTATTTCTTTGCAACAGCCAACTGGACCGGGAAAACGCCATGCAACTGGCGCTGTTGATCAGGCCAGTTTTGCAGCAGGTTTCCACGAGACAAATTTCCGAGAGCGATGATGACCTGGCTAGGAAAGCTGCTTCATATCCATATCGCGCCTGCTGCCTCCTATGAAATGGAGGAGCTAGCGGAGGCGCAGCTTATTGCCGGCCAAGGCATTGTCGGAGATCGCTACTACCTGGGGGCGGGGACCTATTCGGCGCGTCCCGACGTTCGCGAGGTGACGCTGATCGAAGCTGAAGTTCTGGAAGCCATCGCGCAGGGCGAACCCAGGATACCGGGCTTCAAGGCCAAGCTTGCGCCCGAAGATCACCGGCGCAATCTGACGACACGAGGCGCTCCGCTAGGCCATCTTGTCGGCAAACGCTTCCGGGTCGGGGAAACGATCCTTAGAGCCGCCCGGATGAATGTCCCGTGCAAGTATATCGAGGAGTTGCTGGGGCTTCCGGGTCTCTACGACGGGCTTCTGAACCGCTCCGGCCTGAACTGCGCAATCGAGGTCGGGGGCGTGATCCGCCCCGGTGATCTGATCTTGCCCATCGACGAGTGAAACGCCATGGCCTCGCCCCGCATCGTCATGAAGCTGACCGTGACCGCTGTCCGCAAGGAGCCGGGGGAAGTACTGGTCATCGGCCTCAAACACCCGCGCAAACCTGTGCTGCCGCCGTTCGAGGCGGGTTCTCACGTCGATGTCCATCTGCCTGAACGGAAGGTGCGTCAGTATTCTCTTTGCGGCGACCCGACCGAGCTCAGCCGCTACACCATCGCGGTGAAGCGCGAGAATGACGGCCGTGGCGGCTCGGCGTGGATCCACGAAACCATTGCCGTCGGCTCCACACTGCCTGTCTCCGCGCCACGCAACCATTTTGCGCTCAAGCCAGGCGAGGGGCCGACTTTGCTGCTGGCAGGGGGGATCGGGATCACCCCGGTTCTGGCCATGGCGCGCGCGCTCACCCGGCAGGCCAAGCCCTTCGAGTTGCACTATTTCACCCGCAGCCGGGCGCTCATGCCACTCTTGCCGGTGATCGAGGGCGATCTTCCTGGCGGCAATGTTCGGCTCCATTTCGACGACGAGACGGCGACCCGGCAGGACATCGCCGCGCTGCTGGCGAACCGTTCGGCCGAGGCACAGGTTTACTATTGCGGACCGCCCGGATTCATGGCCGCCGTGGGGCGGGCGGCTGAACACTGGCCTGAGGGCACGGTTCATTTCGAAACTTTCCAGCCTCCCGACTTTGATGGCGCACCACCGGAACCATTCGTCATAGAACTCCGTGAGGGCAGGATGGTTGAGGTTTCGGCGCAGACCACGGCGCTCGCGGCTCTGCGCGCCGCCGGGGTGCCCTTACTGGCCTCATGCGAGAACGGGGTTTGCGGGACCTGCGAATGCGTTATGCTTAGTGGACAGCCGATCCATCGGGATTCCGTCCTGTCCAAAGACGCACGCGGCCATCGCTTCATCCCCTGCGTGTCACGCGCGACGGGCGTGCTGAAGCTCGATCTTTGACGATCTACTCTGGGAGGCATCGGTCCGACCGCTGATTTTCGGGGAAGTGAATAATGACGAAACTTGCATATTTGAACGAGATCGAGCGCTGCGCTTCCTGGCTCGCAGCCTGGACTATCCACCACGCCAACCACGTCCGCGAGGGAGATGAGATCAAGGTCGGCGGCCATCAGGCTTCTTCAGCCTCCCTGAGCACGATCATGACTGCACTCTACGGATCGGTGCTGCGCCCGCAGGACCGGGTGGCGGTCAAACCTCACGCGGCGCCGATCTTCCACGCACTCCAGTATCTCGCCGGCAACCAGACCCGTGAAAAGCTCATGAACTTTCGCGGCTACAAGGGCGCCCAAAGCTACCCTTCGCGGACCAAAGACATCGACGATGTCGATTTCTCGACCGGGTCGGTGGGTCTCGGCGTCGCGCAGACGCTGTTTTCCTCGCTGGTGCAGGACTACGTCTCGGCCCATGGCTGGATGAAGGGCCGCCCCGAGGGTCGGATGATCAGCCTGATCGGCGATGCCGAAATGGACGAGGGCAACATCTACGAAGCCCTGATCGAGGGCTGGAAGCACGGGCTACGGAACTGCTGGTGGATCGTGGACTACAACCGCCAGTCGCTCGACGCCGTGATCCGGGAGGGCCTCTGGCAGCGGTTCGAGCAGATTTTCCGCAATTTCGGCTGGGATGTGATGATCCTGCGCCATGGTGCGCAGCAAGAGGCAGCCTTCACTGAGCCGGGGGGCGAGAAGCTGCGTGAGTGGATCGAGCGGTGTCCCAACCAGCTCTATGCGGTGCTGACCTTCCAAGGGGGTGCTGCCTGGCGCAAGCGGCTCCTCGACGAGATCGGAGATCAGGGGCCGGTCGCCGCCCTGATTGAACGCCGCTCCGACGACGCGTTGCAGGCACTCATGACGAACCTTGGCGGGCATGACATGCCGAGCCTCCTCGAAGCCTTCGAAGCGGCTTCCAGCCATGACCGGCCCGTCTGCTTCATCTGCTACACCATCAAGGGCTACGGTCTGCCGCTTGCCGGACACAAGGACAACCATGCGGGACAGATGACGCCTGCGCACATGGAAGGTTTCCGCCGGCAAATGGCCGTCAAGCCGGGTGAGGAGTGGGACAAATGGGCCGCCGCCACCCTGCCGGAAGCGGAGCTTGACGCCTTCCTCGCCAAGGTGCCGTTCTTCGGTGAGGGGCGTCGGCGGTTGTCAGCGCCGTCAGTGCCGGTGCCCGCAACCCTTCCGTTGCCGGGACAGCCCGGCAAGCCGCTGTCGACCCAGATGGGCTTCGGTCAGATTCTGACCGACATCGCTCGCGAGCAGAGTCCACTTGCCGAACGCATTGTCACCACCTCGCCCGATGTGACGGTCTCGACCAATCTCGGGGGCTGGGTCAACCGGCGCGGCCTTTTTGCCCGCGAGACCATGGCCGACACCTTCAAGGCCGAACGCATCCCCTCCACCTACAGTTGGGAGTTCGGACCGAAGGGGCAGCACCTGGAACTCGGGATCGCAGAGTCAAACCTGATGATCATGCTCGGGGCGCTCGGACTATCGCATTCGATCAACGGCGTCCGTCTGCTGCCGATCGGGACGGTCTACGACCCGTTCATCTATCGTTCCGCCGATCAACTGAATTATGCCTGCTACCAGGACGCGCGTTTCATGCTGGTCGCCACGCCCTCCGGCGTGACGCTGGCGCCGGAGGGCGGGGCGCACCAATCGATCGGCACCCCGCTGATCGGCATGGCGCAGGATGGGCTTTGCGCCTTCGAACCGGCCTTCGTCGACGAGCTGTCCGTGATCATGCGCTTCGCGTTCGATTACATGCAGCGCAACGGCGAAGGAGATCCGGACGAGACGACATGGCTGCGTGATCAGACCGGAGGGTCGGTCTATCTGCGCTTGTCCACCCGGCCGCTCGAGCAGCCGCTGCGCGACATGAGGCCGGACCTGGCACGGGATATCGTCAATGGCGCCTATTGGCTGCGACCGCCTGGGCCGAACGCCAGCGTGGTGATCGCTTATCAAGGCGTTGTCGCGCCGGAGGCGATTGCAGCGACGGGGCTTCTGGCAGAGGACCGGCGCGACGTCGGGCTGATGGCAATCACGTCAGCCGACCGGCTGAACGCGGGCTGGCAGGCAGCGGAGCGTGCCCGCCAGCGCGGAATGACCGGCGCCCTTAGCCACGTCGAGCGGATGCTGGCGCCGCTGTCGCGAGATTGCGGGATCGTTACCGCAATTGATGGTCACCCGGCGACGCTTGCGTGGATCGGCGGCGTGAACGGGCATCGCGTCAAGGCGCTTGGGGTCGAGCACTTTGGTCAGACCGGCACGATTGCGGACCTCTACCGTCACCACGGCCTAGACACCAACGCCATCGTACATGCGGCACAGGCGGTCAGTGCGGGACCGGCTATTCGCTACCGGAAGGCGCTGCCCTGACCATGAGCTACCGGATGGTCCGTGGCCGGTAGCGGATCGGCTGGTTCCACAGGCGTTCCGGTTCGAACGCTCGATATCCAGCGGCAAAAGGAGGCATTCATGAGTATCGCGCCCGATGAGCACGAGAAGGTGATGACGTTCGATGACATCGAGCTCAGCCCGCAGAAGGAGATCGTCCGGGTGTTCTACAAGGACATTGGGATCACGCGGCCGTCGACTTGATCCCGGCAATCTTTCATGAGGGGTTCACTTTCCGCGGGTCGCTCGGCCCGGTTCTCGTGGGGCACAGTGGGTTCGCTGACTATGTCAGATGGGTGACAAGCTCTCTCGATCACTACACATCCGACATCCTGGAAATGATCGAGGAAGGAAATCGGGTCTCGGCGAAGCTCCGCTTCCACGGAATCCATCGCCGTCCGCTGTTCGGTCGCGCGCCCACCGGTCGGCACGTGTGGTGGTACGGCATGCCGATCTTCACATTCGAGGACGGCAAGGTGAGAGACCTCTGGGTGCTGGGCGACATTCACGGGCTGATCAGCCGGATCGACGGCATCGCGCACGAGCAACCGGAGTTCCGCGCGGCGTCGACCGGGGCGGACCCTTCAACCGCGTCATCAAACCCAGGGATCGATGAAGATGCGCCGGCTCATCGTCTGTGGAGCAATTGCCGTTCAGCAGGAACCACGGCCCGCAATGGGGCGGGTGGACACGCATCCGCGATTTGCCCCACGCATCCTGCGGTGTTCCACGCATGAGAGTGATGGCTGCAGGTCTCGCTGCCGTCGCATTCGGTGCGGGCGACTTTCTTGGCGGTGTCGCGGCCCGGGGTGCCGAAGCCACGCGTCTTGCCCGCGCGGCCTCAGCATTGCCGCCGTGGCCAGCCTTCTCGATGGAATTGCAAACCTGTTGCTGATGGTGGCTTTCGCCACCGAGGATTGGCCGAAACCGCGGCCGTCGCCTCGCTATCCGGTCGCGATGATCGTGCTGGCCATTAAGGTCCTGCGCGAGCGGCCTTCAATGACACAGGGAATCGGTCTGCTTTTGGCCATTCCTGCCGTCTTCCTTCTCAGATCCACCTAAGGAGGTGCTCCATGCAACTGGAAACCAAAGCGATGCGGGTCGGGGTGTCGATCCTTTCACCGGCGCCGTCACGATCCCCTTCCATCCCAGTACGACCTTCGAACGGAGTGCGGACGGTGGCTACCCGTCGAGCTATGAATATATCAGGGATGCCAACCCGACGCGGAACGCGTTCGAAACGGCGATGGCCGCGCTTGAAGGAGGTCACGCCGCTGTCGCCTTCTAGTCTGGCATGGCCGCCATTACGGCGGTGTTCGAGGCGCACCCCCGCAAGGGCAATCGTATTGTCGTGCCGGACGACATGTATTTCGGCATCCGATCGCTGATTGACGAAACCGATATCGGAAGCCGGTTCGACTTCGTCGCCGTCGACATGCGCGACCTGGACGCGCTGCGCACGGCCGTGGGTGCCGCCCCCACGGGCCTCGTGTGGATCGAGACCCCCTCGAACCCGCTCATCCGTGTCGTGGATATCCGGGCGGCTTGCGACAAAGCGCACGAGGCCGGTGCGATTGCGGTGGTTGACAACACCTGGGCGACGCCCGTCCTCCAGCGCCCGTTCGAATTGGAGGCCGATGCCGTGATGCATTCGGCAACGAAATACATAGGTGGCCATTCCGATATGATGGCTGGGGTCGTCGTCTTGCCGGACGCCGCGTCTCTGGAACGCCCCCTGCGCATGATCCAGCGGCACAAGGGAAGCGTCGCGGCTCCCTTCGACTGCTGGCTGGCACTTCGTGGGCTGCAGTCTTTGCCGGTTCGCATGCGAGCCCACTGTGACGGCGCCCAGAAAGTCGCCGAAACGCTGGGCAAACATCCGGCAGTCGAAAGTGTTCTCTTTCCGGGCCTGCCCGATGACCCGGGCCATGAGTTGGCCGGGCGGCAGATGTCTGGCTACGGTGCCATGCTTTCCTTCATCGTTCGAGGCGGCGCCGAGGCAGCCATGACGGTCGCTGGGCGGCTCAATCTTGTGGTGCGGGCCACGAGCCTTGGAGGCACGCATTCGCTGATGGAGCATCGGGCCTCTGTAGAAGGACCAAAGTCGATTGCTCCGGCGGGGTTGCTGCGCATCTCGGTCGGGCTCGAGCACCCGCAAGACATAATCGTCGATCTCTACCAGGCCTTGTCCACGGCCGAATGATGGAATTATCCAGCGCATGGTGCGGCATGCACCACGCCGATGCCAGAAGATCTGGACGCTCGACAAGCACCCTTCTTCATACATCTCCCGAACGACCGCCAGCGCAAAGCCTCCCCATGAGAAAAGAGCATCCCATGTCTTTCCCGCCCATTGATTGCCCCCGAGATCAAGGCCCGCTACCCGGATTTTCATCTGATCAGCATTGTGGTACGGAACGCTGAAATCGACGTGCCGGATGCACAGGCGTTGAACGACACGATTGCGGCGGCGGAACAGGCCGAGCTTCGCGATGACGCCCAAAGGGACGCGCATCTTGCGGCGTGGGCCGTTGCCTACGCGGCTTTCGGCACAAAAGCCAATCGATCGCCGTGCTCGGCCGCCGCGCTTCTCAAGCGTGTGCGGAAAGATGGCTCTCTCCCGCGGATATCCCCACTGGTTGATGCCTACAATGCCGTCAGCGTGTTGTATGGCGTTCCGGTTGGCGGGGAGGATCTCGATCTTTACCAGGGGGTCCCGAGACTTTTAATTGCGAAGGGAGCGGAGCCATTCGACACGATCCAGCAAGGTGAAATGGTAACCGAGCATCCCGAACCGGGCGAAGTCATCTGGTGCGATGATGGCGGTGTCACGTGCCGCGGCTGGAACTGGCGGCAGGGGCGGCGCACCATGGTCACGGTCAATACCCGCGCCATGTGGCTCGTGCTGGAAGCCCTCGGCCCAATGTCAGCTAAACAGATGACGGCCACCGGAGAGCGTCTGATGGGACTTATCCAAGCGTTGTGCCCGGGTGCGCGAATCGAAACCGCGCGGATCGACGAGTCCACTACATCTCGTGTCCCTTAGGGCATGGCCCCCACCTTTCGGGAAAAACACCCCACTCAGCCCTGTCCAGATCTGGCGCTCCTTGCTCGCTCCGCTGGCCTACACAGTTGATTGCGAACGACCCAGAGCGGCTCTCGAAAACGAGCGTCGAACGAAATCAGATCACCGTTTGTTCTCCCTTAGCGTTGTTTGGCGTACTTTTATCGCGATGCCCTCTGATACGCTGGCTGCAATAGCCGCAATCCTCCGGGCAGCCGCCTGTCTTGATGCTGAGAAGCCGGCTGAGCTGGACCTTGTTGGGATCGAAATTCTGGCGGTGCACGGTTTGCGCAAGGAAGAGGAGATTTTGAAGGGGCATCGTGAAGGGCCTGAGCCTTCTCCAGGGTCCACGCTCCAGGGTCCACGCTCCAGGGTCAGGGGATTGAGGCTGTGGCGATGTCTGCATTGAACTGGCTGTTTGCATGTCCATGCTGTTCCTCCGGTTCTGCCGTAAGGGTGTTTGCTGTGACGACGATCGGAAAGGACACTTGACCCACTTGTAGTCCGCGCCTTTGGTCGACATAGCGGACTGGCTCTGGCCACCGGCAAGGTTGAAGAGTGTTCCGTTGTTGCAGTCGTACTTGGCCTACGTGAACCAGATGCCTGAGCACGCGGTCGCGTTTCAGGGTTGATCTACTCGTAAAAAGGAATTGTCTTAGGCGGAAGGCCGCACTTAATACCGCTATCCCGGCGCCCCATCGGGTTCCCGGATTGAGCAGCGGAACTATTTTGTGCCGCTGCCAGCGTTGTGTCGGCCATGTGCACGCGCGCTGCCGCCGCCAGCAGGTCGGTCTGGGTGATCAGCCCAATAATGCGTCGCTCGGCATCGACGATGACCACGGCATGGCTGCGGCCGTCGGTGAGCACCGGCAGCAGGCTCATCGCCGGCGTATCGGGAGAGGCGGTGCCAGCCTTCGACATCACAGCCCTCACCGTGTCGGTCGCCTTCGTCAGCTCGCGCAGGCCAACTACACCGACCAGCCCGCCCCCGGCGTCGGTCACCGGCAGCGTCCGGATGTTGTGATCGAGCAGCAAATGACGCGCCTGGTCGGCAGGCGCATGTTCATCGACCGAAATCACATCGCGCGACATGATGTCCTCGCACAGCAGGGTCCGGTGGGAGCGCACCATCGCCTGCAACTCGACCTGCCGTAGCAGCCGCTCAAGATCGTTGCGGTCGATATCGAAGGTTTCCTCCAGCGCGCCGAGCGCGGCATCGATATCCTCGGGCTGGAAGCCGACCCGCTCCCGCGCCGGCGGATCGATGGTTCCATGCGCGCTTTTAAGGGCGGGGGGCGCCACATGCGGATAGTTGCGCCGCGACAGTTTATGGATGCCGTAGCCGAGTGCGACCAGCACGATCGAGTTCAGCGCTACCGGAACGAAGGGAAACAGCAAGCCCGAGCTGAAGACGGCCGGTCCGCCGAACACCGCGGTTAAGGCGGCGGCGCCACCCGGCGGATGCAGGCAGCGCGTGAACGACATGGCGGCGATGGCCAGCGCCACCGCAATGCCGGTAGCAAGGACGGGTTCATGCACGAAATGCGCCACGATCACCCCGACCAGCGCCGAAATCGTATTGCCACCGATAATCGACCAAGGTTGCGCCAGCGGGCTTGAAGGTACGGCAAAGAGCAGCACGGCCGATGCTCCCATTGGAGCAACCAGCAGTGCGACATGTGGGCCAGACCCGTTCGCCAGCGCACTGATCACGCCAGTCAATGCGATGCCGATCATAGGCGAGCAGCCGCTCGCGCAGGGTTGCACCGGCAAGGATCGGAACAAAGAGACGAAACGCCATGGCATACCCTTGGGCGAGTGGTCGGAACTCCGCGCTCCGCAATGCAGGCAAAGCCACAGATTTGGAAGTTAAGCCAATTCGGAAAGTCGGCTCACGGGGGAAAACTTTTGCGCGAAGCGGCCATTGCCAAATGGGTGCAGACATTTTGATCAGCCAGAGGAGGCGGACGGCACGCTGATCCGCTCGAGCGCAGCTAGAGGCCAAGGGCTGCCGTGCCGCGGGCAGCCGGAAATGGGGATGGTCGGAAGTCGAGCTGGGATGGACACTAAGGAATTCAGAGGCTTCGAAAAGCGTGCTGACAATGTCGGCACGGCAAGACAAATCAGGCCGTTGTCGCTCCACTTCCGAGGCGCACTCCAGCGGAGTACGGCTTCTACGCGGTGCTTGGTCTGCCTGTCCTTGCCACCATCGGATTCGTTTGCGTCATGCTGAAACGTCCACCTGTAGCCGCTGAGAAGACGACTGCCGCCAGTGCCGTCGTGGAACCGCCATATGACGGCGGCTTGGTTACAGAGCCGGCTCGTGTCGATCGGGCGGGGGAGCCTGATGTGACGTACATGGTCCAGAAAGTGGCCAATGAAGGTGCTGGCATCGTCAACGTGATCAGGTCACGTAATAGCGGTAATACAACCGCGACCACGAGCCTCTCAGGCGTTCGATAAGGCGGGAAAATCCGATCGCCGGACCAAGCGCGATTCCGCCACACTGCCACACACGAAACCGATCAGGTCACGTTCCAGGCTCGCCAGAAGATTGGAGCCGAGGCCACCTCGGCTGAACTCTGCCATGCCGCGGGCCGCCACCTCTCCCAGCCGCGGTAGAAAACGTGGGTCAGCAGCGCCGGCATGGGCGAGCAACTCCCAAAATCGCGAGCAGCGCCATCGGCACCGCAAGCGGCCGCAGATGTCGGCCGATGAAGCGGAAGGGCGGCGGTGCGATGGAAGCGCCGTGCGACAGCCTATCCAGACCTGTAATCGTGATCAGGCTCATCTGGGTCTCCGGACGCCAGCGTTGCAGATGGTTTTAGGCAAGCGTGAGCAGGCCGTGGGTCCCAATCCGGTCAGGCCGACCACGATCATGGCCGAAAGAACGAGGTTCCAATTGAAAGAGCTGACGACCATAGGCCATCAGGTATCGGAGCCCTTCGAACGATGCGATGAGTTCTACCGCAACCAGGGTCTGCCAGCCGTTGAAGGCCTTCTCGCAGCCCTGTAAAGATCGACGGCACGGCGGAAGGCAGCACGATCATCGTGAGTTTCGACCAGCGGCTGAACGAAAGGACACGGCCAGACCCCCCTTACGACGACGCGTTGCGCTTCGCTAACCCTTCGCCGCCATCAGGCTGGGTAAGAGGACTTGCACGTCTAAAGCTGTCGATCATTCTCGGCACACAAAAAAGGGCGGCATTGCTGCCACCCTTTTCCGTATCTGTAGGTTGATAGCTGGATTAGAAATCCATACCGCCCATGCCGCCCATGCCACCGCCGGGCATACCAGCCGGCATGCCGCCGCCAGCCGACTCCTTCTTCGGAGCCTCCGCGATCATCGCTTCGGTGGTGACCAGCAGGCCGGCGACCGAGGCCGCGTCCTGCAGAGCCGTGCGCACCACCTTGACCGGATCGACGATACCCATGGCGATCATGTCGCCATATTCGCCGGTCTGGGCGTTGAAGCCGAACGTCGCGCCCTTGTTCTCAAGGATCTTGCCGGCAACGATCGATGCTTCCGCACCGGCGTTGGCGGCGATCTGGCGAGCCGGAGCCTGCAGCGCGCGACGCACGATGGCGATGCCGGCGGTCTGGTCGGAGTTGGCGCCGGTGACGGTGATGGCCAGCGAAGCGCGCAGCAGGGCGACGCCGCCGCCGGGCACGATGCCTTCTTCGACGGCCGCACGGGTCGCGTTGAGGGCGTCATCGACGCGGTCCTTCTTTTCCTTGACTTCGATCTCGGTCGCACCGCCGACGCGGATGACGGCAACGCCGCCCGCCAGCTTGGCGAGACGTTCCTGCAGCTTCTCCTTGTCGTAGTCCGAGGTGGTCTCCTCGATCTGCTGCTTGATCTGGGCGACGCGGCCCTGGATCTCTTCCTTCTTGCCGGCGCCGTCAACGATGGTGGTGTTCTCCTTGGAGATCGACACCTTCTTGGCGCGGCCGAGCATGTTGAGGCCGACATTCTCGAGCTTGATGCCGAGGTCTTCGGAAATGACCTGGCCACCGGTGAGGATGGCGATGTCCTCCAGCATGGCCTTTCGGCGATCACCGAAGCCCGGCGCCTTGACGGCAGCGATCTTCAGGCCGCCACGCAGCTTGTTGACGACCAGCGTGGCCAGGGCCTCGCCTTCGACATCTTCCGAGATGATGACCAGCGGCTTCGAGGTCTGCACGACGGCCTCGAGGATCGGCAGCATGGCCTGCAGGTTGGAGAGCTTCTTCTCGTGGAGAAGAATGTAGGCGTCTTCCAGATCCGCAACCATCTTCTCGGCGTTGGTGACGAAGTAGGGCGAGAGATAGCCGCGGTCGAACTGCATGCCTTCAACGACTTCAAGCTCGGTCTCGGCGGTCTTTGCTTCCTCGACGGTGATGACGCCCTCATTGCCGACCTTCTGCATCGCTTCCGCGATCATCGAGCCGACCGACACGTCGCCATTGCCGGCGATGGTGCCGACCTGGGCAACCTCTTCCGAGGTCTTGATCTTCTTGGCGTTCTTGATCAGCGTCGCGACGACGTCGGCGACGGCGAGGTCGATGCCGCGCTTGAGGTCCATCGGGTTCATGCCGGCGGCAACCGACTTGTGGCCTTCCTGGACGATCGACTGTGCCAGAACGGTCGCGGTGGTGGTGCCGTCGCCGGCGATGTCGTTGGTCTTCGAAGCAACTTCGCGGACCATCTGCGCGCCCATGTTCTCGAACTTGTCCTCAAGCTCGATTTCCTTGGCGACGGTGACGCCGTCCTTGGTGATGCGCGGTGCGCCGAACGACTTGTCGATGACGACGTTGCGGCCCTTGGGGCCGAGCGTGACCTTCACCGCGTCTGCGAGGATGTTGACGCCGCGCAGCATGCGCTCACGAGCGTCACGGGAGAATTTTACGTCTTTGGCAGCCATTTTTAGCTCCTGGCAGGGGCTTGGATTGAGCCCGAAAATTCAGTTGAGGGTGAGGCCGGTATTCAGCCGATGATGCCCATGATGTCGGATTCCTTCATGATCAGAAGGTCTTCGCCGTTGAGCTTGACTTCGGTGCCCGACCACTTGCCGAACAGGATGCGGTCGCCGGCCTTGACGTCCAGCGGGACGAGCTTGCCGACCTCGTCACGGGCGCCGGAACCGATGGCGATGATCTCGCCTTCCTGCGGCTTTTCCTTAGCCGTATCGGGGATGATGATCCCGCCGGCGGTCTTCGCTTCGGACTCGACCCGGCGAACGACCACGCGGTCATGCAGCGGCCGGAAATTCGACTTTGCCATTTTTGGATTTCCCTGGTGCGGATGTTGAACGGTTCTCCGTTGCCGGAGCGTGTTTAGCACTCACCAGAAGCGAGTGCTAACGCGGCAGTGAGATAGGCCGTAGGCTCCTGCTAGTCAAGACGGAAGAGGGACGGGCGAAGAGCAAACGAGCGTGGAAGCACCGAGCCTTTTACGTGAACGACGTCGGAGATAGGACATGGATGAGGCGGCTCACCATTTGTAATTGAAGGCTTTATTCATTTGGCACGATCGGTGCAGCGGATGATCCGCAAACGTTGCGCGCGACCGATATAATGAGAGGTGAGCGCCATCAGGATTCCCGCGTTAACGGTCCACTCGGTCTTTACGGTGTGGCCGCCGCGCGGGCGCCAGGACTCCGGCCACCCGATAGTCACCGCAAGAACTGGCTGCGCATCGCCGCTGAAGGCGCCAGGATGGACATTCTGCTGAATTTACCTGCGGCGCTGTTTCATGGACGCGCGCTTGGGCCCCCCATTTTCTATTGCCCGCCTCGGCTCATGCGGGGCGTGGCGTTCTGGGAGGATTTGCTCACCATGGTTCATAGTGGCGGCGCATACGTCCGGTGAGCGCCTCACCTGAGGCTACATGGCGGTCGTGGAGATTGCCTCAGAAGCGGCGCCCAATCGGAAACCTTAGCACCTCCGCGTTTTGGCGTGGCTGCTTGAACTCTTCGACGGCAACCGCCTCAATTAACAGGTCCAAGGCTTAGCGTCCCCTTCGACTCATCGGGTCATCGCCACAAAGGTAGTCATACGCTCGATCTAAATGCACTCGGGCGGCGGAAAAATCGCTTGTCATAGGACCCTCTCTAACTGCCCGCATTGCCGTCTACGAGGTGAAGGTCGCGCAATCGTCAATATCTACAGACAAATCTGAATTAAATCGGAGATGATCGGGGGAGTAGCTAGCCGCCTTGATGCACGGCGATGAGGTTTTGGCGGCCTGAAGCGGCGATGTGGCCGCTGTTGGGCGCTTTTCCGCGAACCTCG